>JBJOOT010000034.1:0-23122 GCA_046051185.1 Pseudomonadota bacterium
TCTCTATGTTAACTTGAATCATCCTTCAGCACGTGAGACTACCTGTAAAGTTGTTCATGCGGATTATTTGACAGGAGCTAGCCGTTCTGTCTCGATCGTGGCACGTGGAACGGGTAATGTCTATGCGGGGTTTAATACCAGCAGTTTAGGAACGATGAATAATTATGATACTTATAGTGTGAGTTGCAATCTAGCTCAAGGTACGACTGTGCGTGGAGTGAGTTGGCAGGATAATTGATCGATAGATTAAAAAAATTAAAGGTTTGAGCCAATGCGTATTCTAATAGCTTTAGTTGCAGTTTTATATCTTATAGCTGCCGTTTATGGCTATTTTTGGTGGAACAACCGCCAAGCAGAGGCTCAAACCTCATTCACTCAAGCAAACTCAACAGTTACTAGTCATCACTCATCAGAACAGTTGAGTTTTTCTGATATAAAACCGATGGCAGTAGATAATAGCCAATTGATTGTTCAACAGTTAGAGCAGATGAAAGCCTCTTTTGTAGCCCAACTCAAGCAGCTAGAGTCGAAGCAAGACGAGCATTTAAAAGCGTTACAAAAACAAATTGATGAATTAAAACAAGCTCAACTATCAACTAAGACTCAAACCCAAGCACAAGCACTCGAAGCTATTAGCCCCTCTGCTCAAGCAATGACTAGCACAACAAATACAGAGTCTACTGCCCCACCGACAGAGCAACTGCTTGCAGCTCAGGTTAATAAGGCCACACAACGCTTAAAAGCAAGTATGAGTCAACTGGATCTGAATCTGCAGGCCGCAACGCCTGATTTAGCTAGGCAAAGTACACTTCAGCAAAAACTAGAAGATGTTTTCAATCAAACTGAACTTACCCAAGTTATTCAAAGTCGTACTGAATGTGGTCAGGTCTTTTGCAAGCTTGATCTCCAAGGAAAAGCACCGGAAGGAGTTGATGTTTTACAGACTTTATGGGAACAGCAAGTTTTTCCTGAAGCCACGGAGGTACTGACTATACCTAAGGCTGATGGTTCTGGCTGGGTTGTTTATGTAGCAAGGGATGGACAGTCGTTACCCACGATTCCTTAAATAATAGCTGTCTTTTTACTATAAATAGTTACTCTACAATTCATTAAATTCGATTTAGTTATTTATATAACTATTCATGGCTGCTTTTTATCCATTTTATTAAGTTTTTTCACTCCAGAAAAAAATCCAAAAAAATACCATTTATAATTTCTACTTTAGTAGAAAGTTATAGCTTTATATAACTAATAATCTATATATCCAGCGAGGTTGATTAGATATGCGAGTTCTGATCATAGATGCTTATCCTCTATTTAGAGAAGTTATTACATTGCAGATTGCTAAAGTAATAGAACCTGTATCTGTTTTTGAAGTCGCCTCTGTTGAGGAGGCAAGCGCTTTAATGTCTGTAACAACTCCCTTCAATCTGATCATTTGTAGCTTAGATGATAAGGCTTATCGATGGTTAAGGGAGCTGAGAGATAAGGTTAGTGAGTTACGTTTATTAATTATTTTAGATATAAAACAGTCAGTTACTGAGTTGAGTAACTTGCATGGGATTAATGGCGTTTTAGCAAGAACTGCCGATCTACGTGAGGTCAATAATGCCTTGAAACTCATCCTAATGGGCGAGTCCTACGTCTCTCCTAGCTTGTTGGTAGCTCATACTTTACCGAAAACTGTCTTGGATCTAAAAAAACCAGAACCCGTTAAGCGTAAGCTTCTGACTCCAAGGCAATTACAAGTGCTTAAATTAGTAGCAGATGGTTTCTCTAACAAGGCTATTGCTAGTGAATTGAAGTGTTCCGATGGAACTATTAAATTACATGTAAGTGCTATTTTGAAAGAATTTAATGTGCATAGTCGAGTTGGAGCGATTAAATATGCAACAAAACTGGGTTTGATTGTGAATGGTTAGTTATGGTTTTATATATAAGTTAATAGTGGGTATCTATAATTTATTATAACTTAAGCCATATTGTTATTTTATGAATTAAATATTAAATTTGTTTCAAATTACTAAGGGAGGAATGTGAAATGAAACAAAGAAATTTATTGGCTAATTTAGTTTTAGCAGGTTTAGGTTTATTGGTGACGAGTTCAGTATTAGGCGCTGTTAGCCAAGATGGAAATTTGGTTAAAGCCAGTAAGGACTTTAATGGTTTTAAAGTAGAGGTAGAAGCACCTTCACTAGCGATTGCACAACATTTATTAAGTGCTGTACCTGCTAATCTTACGGATACTGCAGATACGGCTACTAAAATTTCAGAGGCAATTAATCAAGTTAGAATGAAAAATTACCCTGATGATGCGGTTTCTGTCGATGTAATAAGACCAGCTGAGAAAAATGCTAATAAGTCAACGTCAAGTTATGTAGATGCGTATCGTATTTTCTACTTATGGAATCGGGTAGTGGGGTATAATGGGCAAATTTATGCTTATAATTATAATGTTAATACCGTAGTTTGTGTTGGTCGCTCTCAGACTGGTACTTGGTATGGCCAGTATCAAAGTAATGGTGCTTGGTCTAATGTTGGCTATATTTATACGGGGGGTATGCAAACGATGAGCTCAACTGGTTATGATAATAGAAAAGGTTGTAATTGGTGGGGTAAGTTAAATTATAACAAAGGTGATTTTATTATATACTTCTTCGATTAAACTTTAGCACAGAATATAAAATCTACCGAAGTATGTTAGTATATGTTTCAACATACTTCGGCATTAGCAATACCACCTAATTTTTTGTTAAAAAATATTCATTGAATGCTCCTCAACAAAAAGTTACTGGCTTACAAACCTAACTCCTGCCATATCGCATCCACTTTATCTTTTATCTTTTGCTCCATCACAATCGGTTTACCCCATTCTCGCGTGGTTTCTCCTTGCCATTTATTCGTGGCATCCAAGCCCATTTTTGAGCCTAGGCCTGATACGGGTGAGGCAAAATCTAAATAATCAATCGGGGTATTTTCAATCAAGACGGTATCACGAGCGGGGTCCATTCGTGTTGTCATCGCCCAAATAACATCCTGCCAGTTGCGGGTATTAATATCTTCATCCACCACGATAATGAATTTGGTATACATAAATTGGCGTAAGAATGACCAAACTCCCATCATCACTCGTTTAGCATGCCCTGCATATTGTTTCCGAATGCTCACCACTGCCATCCGATAAGAGCAGCCTTCTGGCGGTAGATAAAAGTCGACAATTTCTGGAAATTGTTTTTGCAAAATGGGTACAAAAACTTCGTTTAAAGCCACTCCTAAGATGGCGGGTTCATCAGGGGGACGGCCTGTATAGGTGCTGTGATAAATAGGGTCTTTGCGATGAGTGATACGCTCAATCGTAAACACAGGGAAGGTATCTACTTCATTATAATAACCCGTATGATCTCCATACGGACCTTCTGGTGCATAATCCTGTGGGTAAATAAAGCCTTCAAGTACAAACTCAGCGGAGGCAGGCACTTGTAGTTCAGACAATAAAGCTTTAGCCAATTCAGTCCGCGAACCCCGCAATAGCCCAGCGAACGCATATTCCGATAAGGTATCGGGTACGGGAGTGACCGCCCCTAAAATGGTTGCTGGATCAGCACCGAGCGCAACGGCGACTGGAAAGGGTTCATTCGGATGTTTACGTTGCCAATCAAGGAAATCTAAAGCACCTCCACGGTGCGACAGCCAGCGCATAATAACTCGATTTTTGCCTAAGACTTGTTGGCGATAAATCCCTAAATTCTGGCGCTTTTTCTCCGGGCCTTTGGTAATGACTAAACCCCAAGTGATTAAAGGTGCGACATCTTCCGGCCAACAATGTTGAATAGGTAGTTTACTAAGATCGATTTGCTCGCCTTTTAACACCACTTCTTGGCAAGCAGGACGGCTTACTTGTTTCGGTGCCATATCCAGCACTTTTTTGAAGATGGGCAAGGCATTCCAAGCATCTTTCAAACCTTTAGGTGGCTCTGGCTGCTTGAGCGTGGCAAGTAAGCTACCTATTTCACGTAAAGCTTCCGTCGATTCTTCCCCCATGCCTAGGGCAACACGGCGGGGGGTGCCAAATAGATTGGCCAAGACTGGAATACGAGATCCTTTAGGGTTTTCAAATAATAAAGCAGGCCCACCCGCCCGAAGTACACGGTCGGCGATCTCGGTCATTTCAAGATGGGGATCAATTTCGGTTTTAATCCGTTTGAGTTCACCCATTTTTTCCAATTGCTGGATAAAGTCGCGTAAGTCTTGATATTTCATGTTGGGATGATAACGGAAAATAGCTTAGAGTGAACGGTCTTAAGCAGCTTTTATATCTATGATGCCCCAAGAACCGACTCAAGCTTCACTCACTCAATCCCCGCTTCTGCGTTATAGCCTAGCGACCCGCCCTGCTTTTTTATTAGTTAGCCTCTTGCCGGTCTGTGTGGGAACGGCAGCAGCAAGTTATCAAGGGTATTCGTTGCAGATGGGTTTATTCATCTTAGCCATGCTTGCGATCTTGCTTTTACATGCGGGTGTGAATGTGATGAATGATTATTATGATGAGCAAAATGGCACAGATCGGCTTAATACAGAGCGTATCTATCCTTTTACAGGGGGAAGTCGTTTTATTCAAAACCAGATTTTGAGTGCTAAGCAAACTTTGTATTTTGCTTGGGGCTTATTAGGAATAGCCATATTATTGGGTTTAGGTTTGGTCTGGCAAACTGGGAGTGGTTTATTCTGGATTGGTGGGATCGGTTGTTTAATCGGTTGGGGTTATTCAGCACCTCCTTTGCAATTGAATAGCCGTGGTTTAGGTGAGCCTGCAGTCGCGCTATGTATGGGTAGCCTGATTCCTTTAGGGGCTTGGTATGTACAAACCCAACAATTAGCTTGGTATCCTTGTGTGATTAGTTTGCCGCTTGGCTTATTGGTGATGAATATTTTACTGATTAATCAATTCCCGGATGCTAAAGCTGATGCGGCAAGTGGTAAATATCATTGGGTAGTGCGTTTGGGGGCTGTGCCGGCTGCTTGGATTTATGCCACTAATGTTGTACTTGCCCTTGTTATCTTAGTCGGTTTGATCAAGAGCCAGCTCTTACCTAGTTTGGCTTTAATCAGTTTATTGCCTTTGGGTTTAGCGATGAGCGCTGCGGTTTTGGTTAAGCGCTATGCCCTTGAGCCTGCCCGTTTAAGGTCTGCGATCAAAATGACCATTGCGAGCGCTATTTTACATGCTAGTTTGTTAACTTTAAGTTTGGTACTGATATAGTAAGCCGATGACAACTCCTTTGACGACTTCTTTTACAATGGCGGCGTTTGCCCGCGCTTATGCTGCCCCCCTAACAGGACAGTTTCGGGTCAAGCCTGAAGATTTCATCGTGAATGAACAAATGGAACTGGCCTTCTCAGGGGCGGGTGAGCATTTGTGGTTACAGGTTCGCAAAACGGGCGCAAATACGGATTGGGTAGCCCAACAACTAGCACGTTGCGCCCATATTCCGGCTACTGATGTAGGGTATGCCGGTTTAAAGGATCGACATGCCATCACTACGCAATGGTTTAGCCTTCAATTAGCGGGTAAGGCAGATCCTAGTTTTGCGGATTTACCCGCAGAAATTGAAATTCTCTCTCAACAGCGGCATGACAAAAAACTACGTCGTGGTGCTTTATTAAGTAATCAATTTATCCTTACTTTACAAAACTGTACGGGTGATTTTGCTGCTGCACAGGCTATTTGTGCAGAGATTAGTCAGCGTGGTTTGCCGAATTATTATGGTGAACAGCGTTTTGGACACAATATGGGTAATCTCACTAAAGCTGAACGTTGGTTTGAGGGCAGTTTCACACCCAAGCAACGAAATCAGCGTAGCTTGTATTTATCAGCTGCCCGCTCTTGGATTTTTAACCATGTGCTTTCTGCTCGTATCCAACAACAAACTTGGGATCAGCGGATGGCGGGAGATGTGTTTATGTTTGAGGGCGGCAGTGCTTGGTTTGTGGATGATGCCAGCTCTGAGTTAGCTACTCGCCTAGCTGCTTTAGATTTACATCCTACGGGTGTCTTATGGGGGCGGGGTGAGCTAGCAAGTCAAGCGGCTGTAAAAGACTTAGAGTTAGAGCAAGCTGCCCTTTTTCCAATTTTTTGTGCAGGTTTAGAAAAGCAAGGCCTAAAACAAGAGCGCCGTGCTTTGCGGATTAAAGTAGCCGAGCTTGAGCTGACAGTTTTATCTTCGAATAGTTTGCGTTTAAGCTTTAGTTTACCGCCCGGTGCTTATGCGACAACATTGTTAGAGCAATTAGGACAGTTTAGTAGCCGAGCAAGTTGAGTAAATTTCACTATAATTAAGGCTGTTTCTCAAAAAAATTGAGGTGTTTATGCTGAAAAAATTACTGAACTACCATCTTATCAATATCACGGCAGGGATGTTAGTGGTGTGTGTAATTGGTTGGTTGCTAGTGCTTGGGCGTGATATTTTAATCCCGTTTATTATTGCGATTGCAATTTGGTATATCTTGGATACCGTCGCTCGTTTTTTTCAAGGGGTATCTTTAGGTGGCTTTCATATCTCACGTATGGTTGCAGTCTTCTTATCTTTGGCTTTTTCTATTCTTTTAATTTTATTTATTACCGATATGATCGCGACTAATGCAGTCGCTTTAGCTAAAGATGCAGCTACTTATCAACAGCGAATTGAAGTTAAATTAAACCATATCATTAGTATAGCGACCCCCGGTGTAAAATTAGATATGAACCGCTTTCATGATTTATTCAACCTACAAAAACTAGTAGGTTGGGTTTTAAGTGCAGTTAGCGGTTTTTTAAGTATGGCTTCTTTAGTGGTGATTTATATTATTTTTATAGTCTCTGAGCAGGCGGTTATTCCCGAGAAAATTAAAGCACTTTTTCCAGATACAGAAAGGCGCAAACATATCACTCGGACGTTAAGTCGTTTGGATGAAAATATTCGAGATTACTTAACCATCAAAACCTTTGTCAGCGCCTTAACGGGTACGCTCTGTTATGTGGTTTTAATGCTATTTGATGTTAATTATCCAGCGTTTTGGGGCTTTGTAACTTTCTTATTAAATTATATTCCAACCATTGGCTCGCTGATTGCAGTCATTTTTCCCGCGCTGTTATCTTTGGTGCAGTTTGATAGTTATGTACCATTTTTAGGTGTTGTTGTCGTTTTAACAACTATACAGTTTAGTATTGGAAATATTCTTGAACCGCATTTGATGGGTAATAAACTTAATTTAAGTGGCTTAGTTATTATTATAGGTCTAGCCGTTTGGGGATCTATTTGGGGAATCACAGGTATGATTCTCAGTGTACCATTGATGGTTATTATTATGTTAATACTATCTACTAATCCAAGCACACGACCCATTGCTATTATTCTATCAAGCAATGGGACCGTGGAAGAGTTTAAAGATTAGAGAAATTAAGCACGGATATCCTTATGCACTTTTCTAAAGCTAAACCCAATTAATAATAACCAAATGCCGCTGCTAATGAGTTCTACCGCTAGCAGCACACTCAAAGTAATGGCGGCACTCGCGGCTAAATTACTCACTAGTAAAAAGGCTAGTAATAACGAAATCAAGCCAGAAAATAACATCCAAATCCAACCTGTCAAAGGGCGTAATTTAAATGCATAAATAACTTTAGTGACGCCTGCAGCTGCTAGTAAGGCAATGACTACGATGGTAAGGCTAAATAAACCGGCTACGGGGTTTTTCAGTAAAGCAATACCGAGGGCAATAAACAAAATACCTAATAATAATGACCAAATAAAAGATGAAGTACGGTTTGCATAAAATAATTGGATCGCTTGTAAGATACCACCTGCGATGAAGAACATGGCAATAAGGGCTTCAACCGTAAAGGATGTAACCACTGGCTTAGCAATAGCAATAAAGCCACCTATTAAAAAAACGATTCCTGCAATTACAAACCAATACCAGTTAGTGGTAATTTTGGCTATTTGGGCATTAGTTTCAGCGAGTTCGCTTGCTAAAAGTGTACTCATAATTTTTTACTCTTGATACGGATTAAGGGGTTTAAAAGGAAGGATTATTCCTTCCTCCTTCGTATATACAAATTTAAAGTGTTAACTTATTGTGGATTAGGGGTTGTAGTCTCAGCGGTTGCTGGGGCTGCTTGTTGGGCTTCAATATGAGCTTGGACAGCAGGTGCTGACAAAACTTGGCGTAATTGATCCTCTTGGTCTTTGGCTAGGGAAGTCTGAATAACCTGTCCCTGAAAACCTTTTAGACCTTCTAAAACTTTATCTGTGGTGGCATGACGAACTAATACAAACAACATAGCATGCCCAGATTGCATGGACTTAGCTAAGTCTTTCATAAAGTTATCATCAATACCGATATCACTTAAAGCACCTGTTAATGCACCAGTGCCCGCACCGACCGCAGCACCTAATAAGGGGCTTAAAAATAACATACCAATTAACATGCCCCAGAATGTACCACCTACTGCACCTGCCGCTGTTAAATTAACCGCTTGATGTAATTTAATCTTACCGTCTGCATTTTTAGTGACAACTACAGCATCCTCCATATCAATTAAATATTCTTTTTGCATGGATACGAGCTTTTCGCGCATAGCAAAGGCAGATTTTTCATCATCAAAAGCAACAGCCACTAAGGTACTCATAGAGGTCTCCTGAAAAAATAGGGTTTGATAGAATAAGACACGCAAGCCCGTGCCATCTTAATGGTTTAGTATGCTTTCAGGGTTTTGTAAATAGATTTATGTTGAGTTTTTTAAATTTAAAATTATTTTATGAGCTAACTATTTGTTTCAAGGTTTCTAATAAAAATTCAACTTGTGCTGGGGTATGCGCCGCTGACAAAGTAATTCGTAAGCGAGCCGTATTGGCAGGGACGGTCGGTGGGCGAATGGCGGTGATTAAAATACCGCGTTGCTCTAGCTGTTGACTGATGGTGAGTGCTTTAGCATTGTCGCCCACTAAAATTGGCTGAATCGCCGTGTGCGAAGGCATTAAGTTTAAGCCTAATTGCTTAGCACCTGTACGAAAAGTTTGGATCAAAGCTTGTAAATGCTCACGCCGCCAAGCCTCAGCTTGTATAAGTTTCAAGCTAGCTAGGCTCGCCGCTGCAATGGCAGGTGGTTGAGCGGTGGTATAGATATAGGGACGAGCTGTTTGAATTAAATATTCAATTAATTCAGTACTACCTGCTACAAAAGCCCCAGCAGTGCCAACAGCTTTACCAAGTGTCCCCATTAAGATCGCATCTTCTTGGCTTAATTGCTCCGCCTCGAGCAAACCAGTGCCATGCTCCCCTAGCACACCAAAACCATGCGCATCATCTACAATCAGCCAAGCATCATGGGCTTTTGCTAAAGCCGCTAGCGCTTTCACAGGTGCCGTATCACCATCCATGCTAAATACGCCATCCGTTACAATGATTTTTTGACCGCTCACTTGTGCAGCTAAATATTGGCTCAATTGCTCAGAATCATTGTGTGGATAGCGGATGAGTTTTGCTTTTGATAATAAGGCTGCGTCTAAGAGAGAGGCATGATTAAGACGATCCTGATAAACCGTATCATGACGCTCTGCCAAAGCATTCGTTAGCCCTAAATTAGCCATATAGCCCGTTGAAAATAATAAAGCGCGCTCTCGCTTCGTGAATTCAGCTAAAGCCTCTTCAAGCTGCTGATGCAAACGAGAATGTCCATTGACCAAGTGAGCCGCACCACTACCCACCCCATATTGATTGGCTGCCTGCTGGAAGGCTTGAATGACTTCAGGATGATTCGCTAAGCCTAGATAATCATTGCTGCAAAAGGTGAGCATCGTTTTGCCATTCACTTGCATGATAGGCTGTTGTGCACCCTCTGTGATCCGTGGGCGGCGATAGAGATGTTCGGCTTGGCGTTGGGCTAGCAACTGACGAAGGCGCGTGTATTTATCCATGCGGCATTATAGCGCTTACTTAGTCTTTTAAACTAATTACTTACCAGAATACAGTATAGCAAACAGTGAGGTTTTAAGTTCAGGCGCTACTGATTTTCCCGTATCCAACGTGCAAACAGAGGCACGGCTAGTTGATAAGTGTCACCCACTCGTTCGACTAATTCTTTGCGTATTAAGCCTTGCAGTAGAGCAGCATTAGTTTCAGATAGATGATTGCCTTGTGCCAAAGCTCGCAAAATGACTTGTTCTTCGGGACTATTATCTTTGCGCCAAGTATCGGTGAAATAAGCAGAAGCGCTTGTTAAGGTTTTGCTGAAGGTAAGCTCTACATCATCCAAACTAGCAAGGCTGCGTTTCTGGCTATTGAGATAATTCACTAATTCAGAAGCAACCATCTGCAATAAATACGGCTGGCAATGCGTAGCTTGAATGATGGCTTCCACCACACCTTCCGCATACCTTAATTCTGGGACGGGCTGAGTGAGGAGTTCGCGTGCTGCTGATGGAGCTAAAAAGCTTAATTCCAGCAGATGCGTATTGATTAAGTAATTTGCCCAATTAATACGGGGTAACTCCTCAAAACGGTGGCTACCCGATACCAGCACGACGATCATTGGGTGATGCTGAATTAAATTACGCAATTTACCCAAAACCCGCTCGCTAATATATTGGTTAATCACGGCATCTTCTAAAGCTTCATATTCATCAAAGGCCAGCAAAATACGTTTGCTACGCTGCTCAGCCAGTTTTTTTGCGGGTTCTAGGAAAGTATCTAATTGGGTGAAAGTATTTTTTTCATACTGCTCAAGTTTGGGCTGATGTAAACCTGCCAAACTGCCACTTTTAAACAAAGTCTCGAAAACTGCTTTAGCAAGGTTATAACAAAAAGCTTGATCGCTTTCATGCCAACGGGAATCTTGGCAGTCGATATAAACCGATTCAAAGCGACTCTGTGGCAGATTTAATAAGGTGGAGGATTTGCCCGTCCGTCGCCGACCGTATAACAGCAGTGAGGGTTTTTGCTGAGTATTGAGGATATGCTCTTCCAGTGCGAGCAATAAATCACGCCGCCCGACAAATAAATGTTGGTCACGTGCCTGCAATGGGTTGCCAGCGATATAAGGATTCGGTAGGGGATTAAACTCGGCTTGGGCTCGTAGTTGGGTTTGTTCAGTAGCCAGCATTTGCAACCAGCGAGCCGCATGTGGTTGAAAGGTTATGCCAATCGGCGCGGGGATGAGTTTCATTAAGTCATGAAAGGCTTGCAGTTGTGTCTGCAGCTCTTTAAGAACTTGTTGTTGCCCCGTGAGGGTTTGGCGGTTGAGGTAGTCTTGAGCGAGTTCGCTAATGCGATTGAAGTGTTGACGGGCATCATTTAAGCCAACTGGGAGCGCTTTATCTTCGTTGGGAAAGCGTTTAAAAAAAGCTTTGAGTTTGAATAGGTCTGGCAGGGTTTTTGTCTGGGTGAGGTCATCACCTAAAATAATAACCAAGGCTTTGAAGGCGGCTTTCCGCTCGATGGGGCGTTCATTAGCAATGAATTCAATGGCAGCGATGCCTTGGGCTTGATCATAGCGGGCTAGATGCACGAGCCAAGCCTGCATATAAGGCAATGGCATTTTAATCCTTTCATCCCATTGGATCGGTGATTGTTTGAAAGCTAGAAATGGATTGTGGTTATTTTTAGAGTTTTTGTACTGCCAAAGATGGATAGGGATATAGAGAGGGCGAAAATAAACAAAGGCAAAACTAGGGATAAACATTATTAAATAGTATAAAGCGTATCGGATAAATTCCGAGAGTCCTTGGTTAGACCAAGTGGGCAGCTCTCCGAGCAGCCCAAAGACCAGCCCTCCGACCAGCCCAAAGACCAGCCCTCCGACCAGCCCAAGGACCAGCCCAAGGGTCAGCCCTTTGACCAGCCCAAGGGTCAGCCCTTTGACCAGCCCAAAGACCAGCCCTCCGACCAGCCCAAGGGCCAGCCCAAGGGCCAGCCCAAAGACCAGCCCTACGAGCAGCCCTCCGAGCAGCCCAAAGACCAGCCCAAAGACCAGCCCAAAGACCAGCTTTTCATAAGCTTTATCCCAGTCAAAAGTATAGCCTAAAACTTCAACACCTATACCGACAAGGCTTACGCCAGCCAAGGAAACTAAGCTAAGTACACAATAGGCTTGTAAAAATACTTGTAGGGCTTGGATTTTGCTCAGTGTGGCAGCTTGTTTTTCTAAACTACGAGTTTTAAAAAACGTTAAATAGATCCAATACCAGCCTTGATGCCACCAATTGAACATGCTAGTTACTCACCCAAAAACAAATCACGGCCTGCTTTCAAATTAGCGAGCCAGCGGCCAAGTTTATCACCCGAAAATAGGCCAACGGCGGTTTGCTTAGCTTTAGTTAACTTATGCCCACTCCCCAAAAACTGAGCATAAATCTTGGTAATCCTTTTCAAAGCTTCATCATTATCCCAATCAGGGTGCTTCCGCCATTGCCATAAAACATCACAAAAGATTTGTAATTTAAGCGGCATCGGCTCGGCATACCGATCAATAAACTCTAACTCCTTTTGGGTAAACTGCACCTGTGGTTGATAATGCCTAAGGAAAGCTTCAATTTCTTGCTCGCTGAAATCGCCTAATTCAACCACACTCAATAAGTTAAAAAAGGGCGAGGTCAGTTTTTCTTGCACCGAATACACTTCTAGCGCTTGGCGTGAAGCGGTCACCAAAACCACACGCCGCCCGTTGACCATGCTGCGCAAATGATTGAAAAACAGATCATTGAATTCAGTGGCATTGGCAAACAAACCTTCAAATTCATCGAGGCAGAGCACAACACAGCAGCCATCACGCTGGCCTTGCTCCTGCAATAATTCATCAAAGGCCGCTAGATTACGGTGGGGGCGGTTGCCCTCTTGAATACGCTCGGCTGGCAAATCCAAATGCTTCAGCACAGTTTGCAGAAAGTCCACTTGGGTTTGTGTATTCGCAGCGGTCAGCTCAATATAAACAAAGCGAAAGCGTGCATCCTGCAAGCGCTGTTGCCCAGTTTGATAAAGATGATATAAAAGCGAGGATTTACCGATGCGCCGCTCACCGACTACTGAGCAGCTTTGCTCGGTACGGATGCGTGATAGGAGATCTGCTATAGCTTCATCACGCCCGATGAAGTCCGCTGGATTTTGAATAGTGCCGCGAATGGTGAAGGGGTTAGGCATGATCAACACTCCGCAATTTTTTAGCAGTATAGGCAGTGTCGGCAAAATCAGCAAATCATCGACAGAATATTGAAAGATTAATAGAGCGGGTCGGCGATAGGATAATCGCGCCCGCTAGATCACGAGTTAGCTTAAATCTCTTCCTAATTTAGGGAACAGTGAGCTACTCGTTTGAAAAATGATAGAGCAAAACGAAACGCTTAGTTTTTCTTAATATAGAAGGTGTATTCGCCATTATTTTCGGAGCTAGCAATTAATTCATTGCCAGTTTGCTTGGCATAAGCTTCCATATCCTTGACAGAGCCGGGATCAGTTGCGACTATTTTTAAGACATCACCAGCAGTCATGCCTGTCATTGCTTTCTTGGTGCGCAGAATGGGCAAGGGGCAATTCAAGCCGCGTGCGTCCAGCTCTGTGTTGAAATCGGTCATTTTCCTCTCCTGATTTCGATTAAGATGATGGGTAAAACGCTGTATAACGTATTGCTAATATAACAGAAATATCGCTTTATCGCTATATATTTGTATACTAATATACTAACTGACACAAGGGGCATCAATGCTAGCGCAATCCGTCCGATTTACTAAAATGCATGGCTTAGGTAATGATTTCGCAGTATTTGAGGCCATTCATCAGCCTCTCCATTTTAATGTCGATTTGGTCAAGAAATTAGCAGATCGCCATGAAGGCATTGGTTTTGATCAGCTATTAGTGGTTGAAAGCTATACAGGGGCAGATGCTGATTTCCGCTACCGGATTTTCAATGCAGATGGCGGTGAAGTGGAGCATTGTGGGAATGGCGCTCGTTGTTTTGCACGTTTTGTCTATGAACAAGGACTCACCCAAAAGACTCGTATTCCAGTAATGACTGAATCTGGGCGGATTGTCTTAGAGTTAACAGCTGATGGACAAGTTACTGTTAATATGGGCATACCACGCTTAGAGCCTGCTGAAATTCCATTCATTTTCCAAGCGCGTCAAATACTCTATACTGTGGAGCTAGGACAGGAATCTGTGCAGTTTGCCGCTGTGTCGATGGGTAATCCACATGCTGTGCTACAGGTGGCAGATACGCAAACCGCACCCGTTGCGTTATTAGGCGCTAGTTTAGAATCCCATCCGCTTTTTCCAAAGCGTGTCAATGTGGGTTTTATGCAGGTTATTAATCCTCAACAACTTCGTTTGCGGGTATTCGAGCGAGGTGTAGGTGAAACACGAGCATGTGG
This sequence comes from Pseudomonadota bacterium, assembly GCA_046051185.1. Classification (GTDB taxonomy): domain Bacteria; phylum Pseudomonadota; class Gammaproteobacteria; order Thiotrichales; family Thiotrichaceae; genus Thiolinea. Next base: position 14,400 of record JBJOOT010000034.1, read on the forward strand.
AACGGGGGCTTGTGCTGCTGTGGTAGCAGGGCGTTTGCAAGGGCTACTCGCTGAACAAGTTCAAGTTGATTTACCCGGTGGGCGTTTGCAAATTACATGGCAAGGTGAGGGGCAACCGGTTTATATGACAGGGCCTGCAACGACCGTTTATACAGGTACAGTGACATTATGAGCACAAGATTAGAAGCAGACGAAATCACTGCCGAGCAGGTAGCCGCTTACCTGCGGGTCAATCATGATTTTTTTCAAGAACATGACGAGCTTCTGGATGGCTTATTTATTCCACACCGTCACACGGGTGAGGCCATTTCTTTACTAGAGCATTTGGTACAGCGCCAGCGGGATCGACAAGCTCAGCTTGGGCGGCAAATGGAAGATATGCTACGTGCTGCTCGTGAAAGCGAGCGTGTTGTTGTCAGCCTACATCATTTAGCTTTGGAATTAATGACTTGTGACAGCCTAGATGATGTGGTGGCGACTTGCCGTGATTTAATGTGTTCGGAGTTTGATGCGGATAGTGTGGTTTTACGCTTGATTGGGCGTGGCCAATCTGGTGATAGTAGCCTACACTTTATTGATCCTGAAGATCGTGCTTTAAAGCAAATGGCAGGTCTGTTTCAAAAGCGCCAACCGGTTTGTGGACGCTTACGCCCTAAGCAACAAATCTTTTTATTTGGTGAAGAGAATACCACTATTAAGTCTGCTGTATTGATCCCTCTCTTTGAGGCACGCAAGATTGGCGTCTTAGCGCTGGGGAGTGAACAGGAGGATCGTTTCCATCCCGCAATGGGAACTTTATTTATTAGCCAGCTGGGGGATTTGGTATCGCGGGCTTTATCCTTGCATTTAGAAGCTTGGCTTGACCCTTCGTTGGAATCGAGCCATTCTTAGGGCATGGATTTAGATGTTTTTGAACGGTATCAGCGTTATCTCCAAACCGAAAAACGCTATTCACTTTTGACTCTATCTGCTTATCAGCAGGACTTGGGTGATTTTGTCCAATGGTTGGAGCAGCTTAAGCCCGCCCCTGAGGTTGTTCAAGTTAAGGCCTTTCATATCCGTGATTGGATAAGCGCTTTACGGCGACGAGGTTTGGGGGGGCGGAGTTTACAGCGTAAACTTTCATCACTGCGCCGTTTTTATCAGTTTCTGCTGCGTGAAAATTTAGTCAATGCCAATCCTTGTGTGGATGTGCCAGTACCTAAAACGCCACCACATCTCCCTGAAGTTCTAAATGCAGATCAATTAGATTATTTGCTAGCGGCTGACCCAGATGGTGCTTTAGAAGTACGGGATTATGCCATGATGGAGTTATTTTATTCCTCAGGCGTGCGCTTAGCGGAGTTGGTGAATCTAAATGTGAATCATCTTGATTTAAACCAAGGCATGATGCGCGTTTATGGTAAAGGTAACAAAGAGCGTGATATACCGATAGGTCGGCAAGCTGTCGAGGCTTTGCGGGCTTGGCTAAGCCTACGGAGTGAATTATGTGATGCCGATGAGCCAGCCTTATTTGTGAGCCAACAGCGACGGCGTATTAGTATGCGCAATGTACAGGCTCGTTTAATTTATTGGCAAGAAAAGCGTGGCCTAGCCCAGCATTTACATCCGCATAAATTACGTCATTCCTGTGCGAGCCATTTATTAGAATCGTCAAGTGATTTGCGTGCCGTACAGGAATTGTTAGGTCATGTTAATATTGGCACAACACAGATTTACACTCATTTAGATTTTCAGCGGTTAGCGGCCGTGTATGATAAAGCTCATCCACGGGCGCATAAGAAGCCCTAACTGGTAAAGCTTACTGAGCAGGCATCACTTTGGGTGCTTCGTAGAATACATACTGGGTTGAGTAGTCGCTGATTTCAAAATAGACATAGCTTTCTTCCTTATCTGCTATACCATTTAAGTTAGCATCTAAATAACCATTACCAAAACGATAAGGCCGATCAACATTCAAATTAGTCCCTGTTGCGGTACTCAGCTTATCTATTTTAACAAAGCGCCTAACTAACTTTTCGCCCGCATAGATCTCTAATACACCATTTGTACCAGTCCAGTTATTAATAGCACGCCCAATTTGGTTTTGCGTTTCTTGGGTACAGCCCACCATGAATAAACTCGCAGCCGATAAACTAAGCAGTAATTTACTGATATTTTTCATATCCAGACTCTTGGGTTATTGGAAAACACCAGTTTAGCAGCACCTTACTGATAGCCCAAAATTCTGGCCATCCTTAAGTCGTTTTTATCCATCGCAATATCAATCGGGGTTTTTTGACCCACATCACTGGTAGGGAGACGCGGATTAGCACCAGCTTGTACGAGGTAGTTCGCCACATTGGCATGCCCAAAGCGCACCGCATGATGTAAGGCTGTCCAACCATTGCTGGTTCGGGCATTAATATTGACACCGCGTTGAGCAAGAAAGGCAATAATTTGTGTATGCCCTCGAGCGGCGGCGGCATGAATCGCCGTTTCACCATAGCGTGTGGCAATCCGTGGATTGGCACCTTGACCCACCAAATCATTGACCATTGCTAGATTGCCCGCGAGGGCAGCTAACCATAAGCGTTCATCTAAATCACGTTGGCTCATTTGTGGAACAGGCGTTGTATCTACCGCGACTGTTGGTGCAGCGTTCACTGCATTGGGCAGCGTAGCCCCCGCATTCGCACTTGAACCATAGTTATAACTAGAGCGCATTGCCGTTACCGGTGGGCTAGCCGTTGCAACTGCTGGTTGAACAACTACAGGCGCTGGTGCTGGAGCAGTAGCGATGGGAGTGGCTGCCGCTGCTGCCACGGCTTTCGTTGTGGTTTCAACCGTGGGTGCGTTAGAAGACCAAACATCAGCAGGCTCAGCGTAAGCTGTACCGACTGAAGCGGTAACTAAAAGCGCCGTTACCGATAAGCGCAGATGTATAGTTTTCATAGTTTTCTTACATATATATTTGATAATGGGTGAGGAAATGACGTGCAGTACGTCCACTATAGCCTCCCCGATCTGCTGCAAACCGTAAGGCTTCTTCGTGCAAAGCACTACGATCAATGGTTTTACCTTTAAAGAGCTGATCAACAATGGCTAAATAAGTCTCTTTATCCATCGGGGCAAAAGACAGTGATAAACCAAAATAATCCGCTAAGGATAAGCATTCATTATCTGCATCGGCCTGTACTGACTCAGATCGTAGATCACGATTCAAGTTAGCCGCCATTTGGGCAGGTAGCAGAGCGCGGCGATTCGAGGTGGCATAAACCAGCACATTGGTGGGAGGCGTTTCAAGTGCTCCTTCCATTGTGCTTTTTAGTAGACGATACTCGGTTTGTCCCTCTTCAAACGTCAAATCGTCACAGTAAAGAATAAAATGATGATGTTGCTCACGCAGATCATCGGTAATATCAGGTAGTAAGTGAAGATCAGCTTTGGGTATTTCAATGATCCTCAAACCATAGCTATGGTAACGAGTCAATAAGGTCTTAATGAGGGTCGTTTTACCGACTCCACGCGCTCCCCACAGAAGTGCATGACTCGAAGGTTTTCCGCGCAAAAAGTTCTCTGTGTTTTTGTATAACAGCGCTTTTTGCTCATCAATGCCTAGCAGGCTATCCGGTGCGATTAACTCGACCTGAGTGATTGGCTTGAGAAAATGCCGATTAGATCGCCATACGGCTGCAATCGTTGAGCGCCAATCAATGCCTGTTTTACCAAATGCCATACCTTCTCCTTGACAGGATTATTTACCCCATCATTCCAAAGTTTAGTTGTTAATGTAAAAAATTGCCGTTAAAAGGTTTTAGCGTTTTTGTAGAACTTAGGGGCGATTTAACTACATGCTAAAATTAAGGCAGCTTATGATACAGAACACTCAGGCTTCAGGTTGTGGGCCTACAAGCCACTTATATTGAATGAATCTACGCTTAATTTAAGCGCACATTAACAATTTTATGGCTTTTCCGCAAAAGTTTATATTATCCGTAAGCTTATAAACGAACTAAATTGTATAAACGTTGACATTGAGCAAATAGAAGGCAAGACATGGACGAATTAGAGAAAAATCAGCGACATAAAGAACGAATGCAGCGTAAAAAAGCGATGATTGATGCGAGCATTGCCCAAGCAAATCAAAACCAAGGTGTGTTTGTGTTGTTAACAGGCAATGGTAAGGGGAAATCCAGTTCGGCTTTTGGCATGGTTGCACGTGCACTGGGTCATGGTATGAATGTGGGGGTGGCTCAGTTTATTAAAAGTAGAACAGATACGGGCGAGGAAGCCTTTTTCAGTAAACAAAATAAAATGGAATGGCATGTCTTAGGGGATGGTTTTACTTGGGATACCCAAGATCGTGCTCAAGATATTGCCACTGCAGAACGAGGCTGGTTGGTTGCAGAGCGCATGCTAGCGGATCCTAGTTATGATTTAGTAGTTTTAGATGAATTGACTTATCTAATTAATTATAAATATCTGGATGCTGAGCGGGTATACACAGCGCTTGTTAATCGCCCCCCAATGCAGCATGTGGTGGTGACAGGACGAGCTGCGTCTGTTGAGCTGCGTGATTTAGCGGATACGATTTCTGAGATTAATGATGAAAAGCATGCCTATCGTGCGGGAATACAAGCACAAAAGGGCGTTGATCTATAAGCTCAAAGCAATCCCAATTAGCCAAGCGGCCTCCCCGAACTCGACACAAGCTCCGGCTGTATCTCCTGTGCAGCCGCCTAAGCGTTGTAGCATTAAGCGCCGCAAGAGCCAAAAACTAATCAGAGCCAAAGCTAAACCCTGCCAAGCCCAAAGACTGGCTAGACCAATGACCACCAGTACTAAGCCAAAGGCTGGTTTTTCAGGCAGGGTCTTCACAGTGGTACTGGCAAGGCCGCTAGCACGTACATATTCGGTGGTGAGAAACAATAACAAGATAAAATTACGCCCCAACACAGGGGCGAATATAATTAGCCCGATCAGTTGATGCTTAATCAGAACCGTCAAGGCCGCAAACTTCAGTAACAGCACTATTACTAAGGCAATTGCCCCCGCAGCGCCCACTAAAGGATCTTTCAATATCCGATGGGTCTTTTCTAAATCGCCCAACCCGCCGAGCCACGCATCGGCTCCATCGGCCACCCCATCTAAATGCAAGCCGCCCGTAATGGCAGCCCAAAGCGCCGTAACAATAGCCGCTAATACCAGCGGATCGGCGTGAGGCAATAGCCAAACTGGCAACCCTAGAATGACACCGATCAGCAAACCTACTAAGGGGTAAGCTAAGCTAGAGCGTCCGAAATCTTGATCTGACAACGAGGGTAGAGGAGGAACAGGAATGCGCGTTAGCAGTGATAAAGCTAAAAAGAAAGCAGTAGTGAATTGTTTCAAGATATTAAGTGCTCCAAACCTAAACCGTATACGCTACTGGTGCCATCCTGATAAACGCGAAAGCGGGCTGCTTGCCCATAGCCTAATTCAAACCGCAAAGTTTGTGCATACGCTATCCCTAAGCTTTGCGCTAACAAAACGCGAATAACACCACCATGCGTAATCAATAAGACCCGTTGACCTTGATAACGCTGCGTGAACTCTGTCCAAGCGGCGATGACCCGCTGAATAAAAGCTTGCATGCTTTCACCTTGAGGTGCAGTAAAGCTTAGTGGGTCAGACCAAAGCTGTTGTAAGCTTGCCGGATCGCTGGCCCAAATAGCTTGACTGCTCTTGCCGATCCAAGCTCCAAAATTCATTTCTTGAATACGTGGCTCGAATTGCAAAGGGATAGCGTGTTGCCTGCTGAAGTGTTCAGCAAATTGAGCACAACGCAAGCTAGGTGAGCTAAGGATTTGATCAGGTTGATAGGCGGCCGTCGTCTGCGTTAATTGTTGCCAACCTTCCGCACTTAACGGCTCCGTTGAGGGGGCGCAAAATAAATTCGGTGTTAAGACCCGCCCATGCCGCAATACATCAATCTGTGTCACCGACATTAGAGTTTACCCGCGACCGCCGCCTCGGCAAACGTCGCCATTTGATTATGCAATAGGCAAGCCTGTCGTAAGATTGGCACAGCAAGCGCAGCACCACTGCCTTCCCCTAGACGCAAATTCAAATCTAATAAGGGTTGCAAACCTAAGCGGTTAATCGCTTGTTTGTGCCCACGTTCTGCGGAAGCATGGGAGAGAAATAACCAATCTTTAAGGGCAGGCTGTAATTGTAAAGCAACCACAGCGGCGGCAGTAGTGATGAAACCGTCCAACAGAATGGGCAAGCCCAACTGCCCTGCCCGTAAATAAGCACCAGTTAACGCGGCAATTTCAAAACCACCCGCACAGCGTAACCAAGCGAGAGCATCTTCAGCGCACAGCGCATGCCTGTTTAGAATATGTTTAACCACTTGGGTTTTATGTGCAATCCCTATCGAGTCTAAACCAGTACCCGCTCCTGTCATGCTATCGGGTGTTAGTTGGAGCAAAGCGCAATACAATACGGTTGCTGCAGTCGTATTACCTATGCCCATTTCTCCACCGATGAATAAATCGGCCTGCTGAGCAGAGGCGCGTTCAGCTGCTGCAGAACCAGCTTCTAATGCCTGTTGCAATTGGGTCTGGGTCATGGCTTCGGTATGCGCACTATTGGCCGTGCCTGCCCCCGCTCGCTGAATGACTAAACCTGTTTGGGCGGGTAGGGCTTCAAGAATACCCGTATCAATAATTTCTAGTTGGGCATTTAAGCTCTTAGCGAGCACACTGATTGCAGCCCCCCCGCGTAAAAAATTCACCAGCATTTGCTGAGTAACCGCTTGTGGGAAAGCAGAGATTCCTTCGGCGACCACACCATGATCACCCGCAAAAATACTGATATGTATCCGCTCAAGGCTAGGTTGCTTACGAGCTTGCAAGCCTGCTAAGCGAATGGCGAGCGTTTCTAAATCGCCTAAAGCTTGTGGCGGTTTGGTGAGTTGGGTTTGACGTTGGCTTGCCCATTCGGCAAAGGTTTGATTAGGGTTAACACAAGGGGCTGTTAGCCAATCCATACGCTGTCCTAGAGAGGATAAATCCAGCATGTTGGCAGCTTACTTCAGCGAAATCAATCGGCTATCTACAATCGAAAGTTTATGTTCAAAAATCCTATTTCCCTGTTGAACTTTAAGTTTAAGAGCTATGTCACAGCTAGGGGTTGATCAGATTTTAGTGGATTAGCCCCAAGTTTTGATGATTTAGCGTTTGATAATTTAATAAGTGATTTAGGAGAACACCGATATGAAACCTTTTTTATTTGTTTTGTTAGCGAGCCTCAGTACAGCCAGTTTTGCAGGGCCTGAAATGGCGATTGATCAGGGTTGTGCAGTCTATCAACATGCTAATTATCGTGGCTGGTCTTTGATGGTTCCGGCGAATAATGAGATGACTTATGTCGAAGATGAGCATAATGATCAGATTTCAGCGGTACGTATCGATCGTGGCTGTCAGTTGATTGCCTATACTGATCCTGATTTAGCAGGGCAAAAGCGGGTGTTTACGCGCAATACCCCTTATGTGGGGAACGCATGGAACGATAAGTTTTCTTCTTTAGAGTGTTTATGTGCTCAGGCAAAGTAAGGCCTCTGAGAGAGTATAAGAGGCTCTCTAATTTTATCTTTGTACGGCTTTAAAGATACAAGGGGCTAGTGAAATTCATGGGTTATTTAATCAAATTTAATAGTGGAAAAATGCTATGAGAACTGTTTTATTGATTTTGTTAGCCAGCCTCAGTACGGCTAGCTTCGCCCGATCTGAACCTATTCGGCCATTACCCACTCCTCCAGAAACCGTAAGTCCTTTTTGCACGGTTTATGAGCATGCTAACTATCGTGGTTGGGCGATGCGCGTGTCAGAAGATCAGAAGATGAAGTATGTTGGTAATCCTAGCAATGACCAGATTTCATCGATAAGAATTGATGGAAGATGCCAGTTAATTGCTTATACGAATGCTAATTTTGCAGGGCAAAAGCGCGTATTTACCCGCAATACCCCCTATGTTGGGGATTATTGGAACGATAAGTTTTCTTCCTTATATTGTGTCTGTGCGCGTGCAAAATAGTGTAATTTTTTTGAGCATCGCTCATCATCTTTACTCTGTAGAGTCTTAGTGTATTATAGCAATTACCCCTGTATTTATCAGGGGTAATTATTAAAATTAAATAATGGAAAATACTAAATGAAAGCTGTTTTATTGATTTTATTAGCCAGCCTCAGTACGGCCAGTTTCGCGCGATCTGAACCTGTTCGTCCACTGCCTACGCCACCCGAAGCCGTGAGTCCATTTTGTACGGTTTATGAACATGCTAACTATCGTGGTTGGGCGATGCGTATATCGGCAGATCAGGATATGGCCTATGTGGGCGATCCAAGTAATGATCTGATTTCCTCGGTACGTGTTAATGGGGGCTGCCAATTAGTGGCGTATATTGACGCGAACTATGAAGGTGAAGAACGTGTATTTACACAAAATACCCGTTATGTAGGGAATAACTGGAATGACCAAATTTCTTCTGTCAGTTGCCAATGTCCTGAGGAATAATTGGCTCAGTGGTGGATATGTTTGGGCTTTAACTATCCATTAATACACCTAGTTTAGTCTTCAGGGTCTGTCTATTTAGGGGCTATATAAACCTCTCAACTGCCCTTGATCATTGTATGATCAGGGGCGTTGGTAAAGCAGCAGATTCCTTATATCCCTATAATTGTTCCCTTATTCTACTA
>JBJOOT010000035.1:0-22960 GCA_046051185.1 Pseudomonadota bacterium
AGCTGGACTTCATACTGATCAACGAGTGCTTGAATCGATAAGGGGTTGACGGCGGCGGGTCTTAGTTTTTTTTAAGTGAGCGATCACAGTCGTGATGCTCACCCCCAGCACACGGCTGGTATCCCGCACCCCACTACCATTCAGGGCCATGTCGATGATTCGCTCAGGAACACCTTGTTTGTTCCCTTCATAACGATAGTCTAGTTGGAAGCAACGCCGGCAATCGCGACAACGATAACGCGCTTCGCCGCTTCGAGCATGCCCGTGTTTATAAACCCGTTCGCTCTCACAGTAGCGGCAGTGGACGATTACAGATGCCATGGCTAACCCTCGATGAAACAAATCGCTTACTTTAAAACCTTAGATACCCCTATTCAACTTCTCTAAATCACGACCCCAATTTTGTATTCAAGCAACCTGAAGAAGTGGCTAGATAGCTTGCTGCCATCGTCCATTTTTCATGGGGTGGATCAGTAGATGATCTTCAGCCCAACTTGCACAATTGGAATGCACACTTTACACATGCAAAAAATCAAAAAAGTGCTTATTTTACTACTATACTAGGTTTCATAAGTCTTAAATATAGGAAAATGAATAATGGGTATAGCAAATATAAATCCATCTAATGTTAAAAATTAACCTTATCAACAAAATAATAATTTGAATATTAGTTTTATTAATAGTCAATTTATAAGCTTTAACAAAACTCTATTGGCTGATGCTAATGATAGATGTTTGCCGACTGACAATAAGAACTCACATTTTAGTAATGACTTACAATCAGATCCTGCTCGAGATAAGTTCATGGCTAAAATGGTTAATAACCTAACTTCTAAAATAGAAGCCTCGCCCGAAGTTTTTTCTTCAAAAGAAATTCAACAAGATTATATTAAGCTATCTAAAAATATGGATATTTTAGTTAAAAAGGATAGAGCCTATAATTTTTTAGCTAACTTTGATAATCAAATCATTATCATTGATTACAACGAAACAATATTTAAGGATATGGGACTTGATAGAGGTAATTTATCTCAAAGTGTTCTTGAATCTCTTTTTCAACAATCTTTAGCAGATGAAATGAGACATCTAACACCTGCAAATAACAGTATTATTGATACGGACAAAGCTGGTGCTGCTTTATCTGCTGAGGCACATGACAAGTTACCTACAGAAATCGACGCTAATAATTTTACAGATATACTTTTTGGTAAAAAACCTTGTGTAATTAGTGATTTTTAAAAATTTTTTATGAAGATAATCAATATTATTATTACAGCCTTATTGCTGGCAAATATTAACATTTCATTTTCTTATGCAGCAGAAGATTATGGTTATTACCTAATTACAAACCCACAAAAACGAGTTATCTTTAATAGTGATCGTAAGTATTTAAATTTTACGGATAGACTTGAAAAAGCAGAGCCGTGCTCACAAGGTAACTCTTTAATTTGTGTGAAAAATAAGAATTTACTTTTTACTGTGCCTGTACGCAGGCAACTACAAGAAAAAACCTTTATCCCTGGTACTAATCTATTCATAGAAAAAATTAGTTGGCTCAAAACTAACAAAAAGCCCAGTCAGTTAATTCAACTAAACTATGTAGAAGCTGATGGTTATGAGTGGCAGTTTTTCTATAATACTGTTTGGGGATTACAATACTTTACGCTTTCTCGATTAAATGAGGATACCTTAGTTTATATGAGTTTAAATCCTAAAGGTTATGGTAGTAGTCTATTTTAGTACTACTAGCAAATTAAACTTAGGAAAAGAACTTTAATGTGGCATAAGCCTCACGACAGATCGAATTCGCTATACACACAGATTTACCATACACTTGACAATATTTTTTAAATATACTATAAAGCCAGTCTAGTTTGATTTAAAGCAATGGATCAAAATACATGACAACCTTAAGATGCAAACAACAAATTCAATTATTTGCTTGATTAAGTGTCTCAGTCTTTTGGTAAGCCGTTATCAAGTTTGGAATAGAGCTAAAATAGCGATCCTCCCCTAAAATACGACAAAATGTCGTATAACTTTGTGACTGCATATTTTCAATCGCCTGCCCGAAAACCAAATAGATATGCTCAGCATCTAAACGACTTTTTAACTCACTCAGTGTCGCTTGGGCAGTATAATCCACACTATCTACCGCTGAAATATCAATAAAACACCAGCGCACCGCTTGTTCTTTGCTAGTCAAAGCGACCACCTCATCCATAAACAACTGTGCATTGGCATAATACAAGCTATGCGAAAAATGATACGCCACCAAACCGGACACAAGCTGGGTTAAACTATTGACAGGACGAGTTTCAAAATTTCCATTAGCTTGTTTGGTAATCACTAAATTATTGGGATGATAACCTTGGCGAGTATGCACCAATAATGAGAGAGTCATGGCTAAAATAATTCCTTGCTGGACTCCCACCACGACGACGACCACAGCGGTAATCAAAGCCACCCAAAATTCATTACGCTGCAAGCGGTAGATTTTTTTCATCTCCGCACCATTGATTAACTCAATCCCAATGACAAAGACTACGCTTGCTAATAAAGCATTCGGCAAATTAACTAAAGCTTGGGTTAAAAACAGTAAAACTAACAACACCATCCCCGCTGTCACCAATTGTGCTAATTGGCTACGCCCACCCGCTCCATCCAGCATTTCGGTTTTAGTTGGACTACCATTGACCATAAAAGTCCCCGACAAGGCCGCTCCCACATTGGCGGCCGCCAAACCTAGTAAATCTTTATTGGCATCATAAGCTTCCTCATAACGAGTCGCATACGCCCGTGCCGTCGCCGTACTTTGGGTCAAAATTACCAGAAACAATACAAAGGCAATGGGTAACAAAGCCTGCCATTCACTCCACGAAATCGTCCACAATGACGGCATAGAAAAATGTGGTAGGCCACTCGGTACCGCCCCCACCACTGTGATCCCATATTCTTTAAAATTAAATAACCAGCTGAGCAAAGTAATTAATACAACCGCAATCAACATTCCAGGAATTTTCTTTGAAAGGAGCTTACAAGCATAAATAATGGCTAAGGCACTTAGTGCAATTAGGAGGGAATAAAGATGTTGGGGTTGTTGCCAAAGTAGCGATGCCTGAGTCATAAAATTAAAATCAGCCGGTACTGCTAAAATATTATGAATCTGCCCCAAGGCTACCTGTATCCCTACACCCGTCAAAAAACCAACCAACACCGTTCTTGATAAAAAATTTGCTAAAAACCCTAACTCAATTAGGCGTGCAATTACCAATAATCCGGCAACCATTAAAGCTAAAATACCTGCTAAGGCCATATATTGGGCGCTACCTATCGTTGCTATACTAGCGACCCCACCAGCAAAAATAGCCGCTGTTGCCGAATCCGCACCGACCACCAAATGCCGCGAAGAACAAAAAACTGCAAATAACACCATCGGCACTAATAGAGTATAAAGCCCCGTAATCACTGGCATACCTGCAATCGTGGCATAACCCATGACTTCAGGAATAGCTAATACCGCTAAAGTAAGCCCTGCCACTATATCGGAACCGATTAGTTTAGTTTTAATCGGTAAGATACCTGCAAATAACTCTGTGCTTTTAGTATCACTCAACTCCTTTCTCCTTTGTCCTTTTAATGCTCAAGTTAATGCTCAAGAAACCTACATAAAATCCGCATAAGCATGAACTTGCTCGTATCGAGACAGCTACCTTGCTAGGTAGGCTACTACTTTTCTTAAGCCTATACTCGGGTTATTTAGAACAAAAACAAAAAAACCAGCCGCAGCTGGTTTTTCAAATAAATACCCTGAATCAAATGTATTAAGCGGAGTTAGGAACTACTGCTGAATCAGCGAGTGAGTTTGGTAAGAAGCGGAGTGCTACCATCCCCAAAAAATACAAAACCAAAGCTAAACTGACTCCACCTAAGCCTAAGATCCACTCCCAAATACTCGGTGTATAAGTATGGATTTCGCCATCAAAGAAACTGCTGGCGACCACTGCATTGGGGAATAGCTCTAAAGGATAGACCTGCCCACCGACAATAATCACATACAATTGTGCAAAGCCGCCGATAATCACTAAAGTGGCAGCTAATAGTAGTGACCAATGATTATTTTTAAGTGCTCGACAGAAGATTAAGGATAAGGGAATTAAGCCGCCGACGAGTACCTGCCCGATCCAAAATAGTAGGGTATAAATGCCACCCTCTAAAAGAATAAACAGCTCCACACCCTGCCGCTGAGTGATATACAGCGCGGTTAAATGGCGGGCTAACTCTAAAAACATTGCTGCTGCCACAAAAATGGCAAGTAGATAACGCAAACGATTCAACACTAAATCGCCTAATTCACGCTTATCTAAGCGATAGGTGAAAAATAATAGAATAATGAAGACCGCTAAGCCTAAAGCAAACGATAGAGCAATAAAGAGCGGTGCCATGATCGCACTATTATAATAAGCGCGTGAGACTAAAAATCCAAAGATTGAGCCTGTCCCCAAGGTTAAAATTAATCGCCAACTAAAGGCCAAAAAACCTGCATACGGGTAAAGTGACTTCAACTGTCGATCTTGCATTGTCCAAATATACAAAATACATAAAGCTAAAAATCCATTATACAGAATAATATTCCATGCAAAAATTGACTTAAAATTATAATGTGTCATGGCAATGATTAAACGATCCGCATGCCCTAAATCTAAGACAAGAATCGCTAAGCCACCGAGTAATAAAGCAATCGCTAATAAGGCTGAAAGCCCACCCATCGGTTGATATAAGCTTTTACGAAATACTGTACCGATTGAGGCAATATTCAAAGCCCCGGAAGCGGCCACAATCAAGAAAATGGCAAAGACATGCGGCAACCCCCAAACGACTTGGTTATTCATGCCAGTGACATAATGGCCTTCGTGCTCCAAATGGAAAAAGCTGATTGCACCCAAACTGACAAGGGCTAGGCAAATGCCAAGCAGGAGATAATAGGCTTTACTCGCACGAAACTCGCTATAGATCATAGTTTTGCTGCTCATTGCTGACTCCTCACAGACCTAAATAGCGCACGCCAGTATTTAAACTTAAATCCGCCCGAATTTGCGAACCGCCTAAAGCTTGCATGGCTTGGCTAATCCGGCTCTGAGGGTCGTTTAAATCCCCAAAAATCACTGCCTGCGGGGCGGCTTCCACACAAGCGGGTAATTGACCTTGATCCACGCGATGCACACAGAGATTGCAGGATTCAACCGTACCGATTCCGCGTGGTGAATGCGGACGCTGATCGGTCAGATTCTCGTGCACAAAACTACGCGCCTTATACGGGCAAGCCATCATGCAATAGCGGCAGCCAATGCAAATATGCTTATTGACTTGCACAATCCCATCGGCACGCTTCATTGACGCGCCTGTTGGGCAAACATCGACACAAGGCGGCTCGGCACAATGTTGACACATGACCGGCAAACTAAAACTGTGTTGAGTGAGTTTGTCGGTCACTTTAACAGTACGTATCCATTGCGATTGTTGATCAGGGCGGGCTTTTGGATCATGCCCCCAGCCATGTTCACGCTTACAGGCTTCCACCATCGCCACACCACCATCGCTTAGGCGATTAATGTCGATTAGCATCCCCCAACGTACTTGGCTGGTAACCGGCTGATCCGCCGGTTTGGCAGGCACATCAGCCGCTTGCACACTGCGCAGTATCACGCCAGAGGCCAAACCACCAACCGCAACGCCCCCTAAAGCCGCCATAAACTTGCGTCGATACGCATTGATCTGACTCATTGCGTAGCTCCTTGGGTTTGACTTTGACCCAGCAATAATAAATCACTCATCTTAGGCAGCCCGCTGTTAGCTGAAAGATGATAGCTATTCGAACTAAGCTTATGCTGATAATTGAGATTTTCAGCCACCTGCGGACGATCAGCATGGCACTGAAAACAATCTATTTTCACGCCCACATAGGTATGGCAGCTCGCACAAAAATGATCTTGCTTGGCATCAGTATAATGCACCGCGGAACCATCTTCACGGGTGGGCGCAACATGGCAATTAATACAGGCATTGAGACTGTGTTGAGTGGTGCGAATCCCTTCAATCACGGTTTGATCACGATGCGCATCCAAATAAACCATGTGATTTTTGCGCATATCTGCTGTTGGCTCCACGCATTGCGCCGCTTTTGCTTGGGCGGGGGCAAGATTCGGCTCTGGCAGCCCCGCATCGCAGCCCACAAGCGTCATTGATAGCAACGCCAGCCCTAGCAGTGATTTGATGTTGCTGAGCAAGGGCATAGCTTATTCACCCATCCCCATTTCAATATAGCCTGTTGGGCAAACATCCGCACAGATATGGCAACCAATGCAACGTGCATAATCAGTCGCCACATAACGCCCTAAAGTAGCTTGCTTTTTGGGGACACGATAGACCGCATCTTGTGGGCAGAAAATCACACAATTATCGCATTCAAAACACATCCCGCAGCTCATACAACGCTTCGCTTCCGCAATGACCTCGGCCTCCGCTAAGGGATTCATCCGCTCGGCAAAATGCCCTAAAACTTGCTCCGAGGTCGGTACATCTTCCGTTCGAGTATGCCGGGTTTCCGCTTTGAAATGCCCTAAGAACAACTCAGACGACCGTACAATCGTACTTTTCGAGCGATCTTCGTAATTGTGTACCGCATACTTCATTTCTGAAGTACCCCGCAAATCTTCAGCTTTAGTTGCCTCAAAGCTACTGGGTTCTAAACCTGCCTCTTGCAATTTACGCATCAAATCAAAATGATGCTTATCCACCTTCGGGCGCTTTTGAATTTCTTGAGCATGCAAATACTGATGAATGGTTTCTGCCGCAATCGCGCCTTGCCCAATCGCTGTTGTTAATAGATGCGGACGGACAATATCCCCTGCTGCAAAATGCCCTGCTTTGTTTGGGACTTGATAGAGTGCTGTGTGATTGATCAGGTTTTTGCCATTATTCCAAGCTTCCAACCCCTCGAAACGACCGTATTGGCCAATCGCTGAAACAATTAAATCAGCTTCGATAAGCGTTTCTTTACCGCCTTCTTTGGCTTGCGGCATATTTCCTTTCATCACGCACTCGACCACTTTCAGGCCAATTGCACGACCATCTTCACCAAATATGATTTCTTTCGGCATCACTTGGGTCAGAATGGTCACGCCTTCTTTCAGCGCATCTTGGACTTCGTGCTCAGCTGCCGTCATCTGATCCAAAGCAAACAAAGTGGTTAAGGTGACAGTCGCTGGAAGTTTTTCACTCACCTCGCTCTGCACTCGTTTGCCTGTTGCAGCTTCTTCAGGCTTTTCATGGTAATTGGCTATCGTACCGATGCGGCGCGATACCGACACCACGTCAATCGAGGTATCCCCCCCACCGACACAAACAATACGCGGGGCGGTATATTTCATCGTGCCTAAATTGAAAGCTTGGAGGAAATCAACCGCCGTAACACAATTCGGGGTTTCGGCAAATTTCTCAACGAATAAATCGCGCCCCGTCCAGCAGCCCATCGCCCAGAGTACTGCATCATACTCTTGCTCTAATTGCTCGACCGTGATGTCTTTACCAACCGTGGTATTGCAGCTCACTTCAATATCGCCTAAATCCAGAATACGCTGGATTTCAGCTCCTAGTTTATCGCGGGGTACACGATAACCGGGAATACCGTAACGGAACATACCGCCTAGCTCCGGCAATTTTTCAAAAATAGTGGAGGCATGCCCTAAGCGCCGTAATTGATAAGCCGCCGATAAACCCGCAGGACCTCCGCCAATAATCGCAACTTTTTTGCCCGATAAGGCAGGAGCTGGATCAAACTTGAAGCCTTGTTCAATCGCCGTGTCGCCAATATATTGCTCGACCGCATTAATACCGACGAAATCATCCACATCATTGCGATTGCAACCCGTTTGGCAAGGCGCAGGGCAAACCCGCCCCATCATTGCAGGAAAGGGATTCGCAGTGCTAGCACGGCGAAAAGCATATTCCTGCATACTCATGCCCACCGGAGGCTTTTCTATACCTCGCACAATTTGCAGCCAACCGCGCACATCCTCACCAGAGGGGCAAGAACCTTGGCAAGGTGGGGTTTTATGCACATAAGTTGGGCATTTATGTGAGGTGTCGCCGACAAAAATTTGCTCATGCATGCTCTCCCATTGGTGCTCACCATCTTTAAAACGCCGAAACGTGAGTGCTGTTAACTTTGGGTCGTGCGCGGCTGTTGACATATCATTCTCCTCTTAAGTGAGCTTGGCCTGCCAAACTCAGGATCAATACGGAAATCGTTGTAAGAATCGGTTTAAGCGTCGTCGTTAGTATCATCATCGTCATCCTCATCAGGACGCGCTTGCACCGAGACTGGGCGCGTTAACACCAGCGCCTTACTCACCAATTGGTGCACACTGACAATCTGATCCATCTTAAAGCCGTAATACGGAATTACTTTGGTGAACTGCGATTTACATATCGCGCAAATCGCTGCCATATGGGTTACGCCTTGCTGTTCAGTCACATATTTGAGCGCTTCCATACGCGGTTGAGCACCCTTAATACGCAGCTCCATTAAATCATCGGTCAACAAACCACCCCCGCCGCCACAGCAATAAGTGGCATCGTGAATGGTGTCAGCCGGCATATCGACAAACTGATTGCACACGGCTTTGATAACATTACGCGGATATTCGAACTGCCCGCCCGGTTTATCGCCCATACGTGAACCTCGCGCGACATTGCAGGAATCGTGGAAGGTCAATACCTTGTCATCATTCTGGGACTTATCAAGCGTCAGCTTACCGTCTTGAATCAAGCCCCAAGTGACTTCGAGGATGTGCTGTGGCACCGGATATTTCGGATCAAGAAAATCGAAAGGCCCCGCCAGTGTATTTAAGAAACTGTAAGCCACCCGCCAAGCATGCCCACATTCACCGAAAACAATACGCTTAACTTTGAGCTTAATGGCTGCTTCCCGAATCCGCAGGGCAATACGGCGCATGTTCTCGTAAGAACCAATGAACATGCCAAAATTCGCCCCCTCAGACGCATAGGAGCTTAAAGTCCAGCTAATGCCTGCTTCGTGAAATACTTTGGCATAACCCATTAAGCCATCCACATGCGGCTCGGCGAAGAAATCCGCCGATGGGGTAACCAGTAATACTTCAGCCCCCACTTCATCCAGAGGGAAACGTACTTTAATCCCCGTATCCGCTTCGACATCTTCCTCTAAGCCTTCTAAGGTGTCGGCTAGAGCAGGCTGCGGTAAACCTAAATTATTCCCGACCTTAAACACTTTACCGATAATTTCATTATTATATTTTGAGCCACGACCAATATGATCGAGGATTTCGCGGGCAGCCATGGATACTTCGGCGGTATCAATCCCATAGGGGCAATACACTGAGCAGCGCCGACATTGGGAGCATTGATGGTAATAATTATACCAATCGTCAACCACCGCTTCGGTCAAATCCACCGCACCCACTAATTTCGGGAAATGCTTACCCGCAAAAGTAAAATAGCGCCGATACACCTTGCGCAATAAATCCTGCCGCGCAACAGGCATATTTTTCGGGTCTTGAGTACCCAAGTAGTAATGGCATTTATCCGTGCACGCGCCGCATTTCACACAAATATCCAAATACAATTGCAGTGAACGATAGCGATGGCGCAAATCATCTAATTTAGCTAAAGCACGCTCTTGCCAATCAGGTACTAATTCAAACTTACCTTCTGCATTTGCTTGGAAATCACTCGGAAAATGCAAAGCTTTTTGGAAATCCGGCTTAGCAATGAAGGGGCCTTTGCCTGCCATTGCATCAGGCTTGATTTTGGGGATCTCGATAATGCCTGTGCCATTGAGTTTAGGGACTTCGTAATCAGCCATGCTTCACCTCGTCCTGATTCAACTCATCTAAATAGAGTTTATCTTGCTGTTCTAAGGCTAAAGCCCACGGGGCGATATGACGCTTTTCACGCGGATTATCGACTTGATTGCGGGTCGGGCTAAAAAATACCCCAGGTGCATGGAGCAATTTACTAATCGGGAAGATCAACATTAGCAAAGCCACTAGGAATAGATGGACTAATAAGATGGGCGAGGCCGGCAATGGATGGAAATCAAAAGTCATTAACCCCCGAAAAAATCCCTTCACCATCGTAATATCGGTATGGGAGACAAAAGTCATTAGCATCCCACTGAAACCAATCGCCATCAGCAAAACCAACATTAAGAAATCCGAGGGAGCAGAGATATAACGCACTCGATCCACTAAAATACGCCGTGCTAATAAGCCCAGCAACCCGAAGATCATGGCGAAACTGGCATATTTACCGAACGGCTGAATGAAACTTAAGAAGCCCCCCATCTCCATGAAATAGCGCGTATGGCGCAAGAGCACTAGCCATAAAGCCATGTGAAATACAAAGGCGAATAACCAAGTGTATTTATTCGCACGGAATAAACTCTGGAAAAATACTAGTTCACGCAACATGCGCCCCACGACACCGATTTGTGTCACGGGTGCAGGGGTGGTGGGGATTTTTAATGGGGCTGGAGTCTTAGCATAGAGGTATATCTTGCGGCCTACTCCGACCACTAACACGAGTGTCGCCGCCCAAAATACTAGGCCGTAAAGAATACTTACGAAGGTCACCACTGACTCCTACAAGCAAAACCTCAGCGCAACCCTAGCAAGCTAGGGTCGAGCCGATGGCTCTAGTTGCCTAGAGCGCATTAAGTTGAATGAATACGAATTAGACGCAGCCGGTTGGCTTTGGCAGACCAGCATATTTGCACGCTTGTTTACCCGGGCCATACGGGAACAAGCTATAGAGATATTTTGAATTGCCTTTATCAGCACCTAGACGCTTACCCACCGCTTTAGTTAAGACTCTAACAGCCGGAGCAATTTGATACTCTTCATAATATTCACGCAGGAAATTAATGATTTCCCAATGCTCGTCGTTCAATGCCACTGGCGATTCTTCGGCTAAAGCCATCGCAGTTGCGACTTCCGGTGTCCAATCATTCAGGTTTTCTAAGTAACCTTCTTCATCCGTTGCGATGGTTTTACCGCCAATTTCCAGAGCCATAGCTGGCCTCCTGTTTAGTATAAGGTTAAAAGTTTAAAGCCAGCTTTGGGTTTTCGCGTGTGCGACGGTCAAATCCACAAAACCTGCATAATCCACTATTTGAATACCGTCTAGTATTCGCTGTGTGCTCACACCTCTTGCAGCAAGATCGGGGGCTAAGGCATAAATAGCCACTGATCTATCTTTCATAGCGATCTGCAATTCTGGCGCAAGGCGAGTTCCTGTCACTGCAGCAATCACCGCATCTTCAATCAGTAATACTGTATCGCCCGCCAAGGTATGCGCTAAACAACTTTCTAGCGCGTTTCGCTCAAATGGCGATTTATTCACAATATGTAACATTGCCATAGCTCACCCCTTAGAAGCTAAACGTGACATCTTGCTCAGCCATGATTTGCGCCATTTCCATCCGCGAAACCACCCGAACTGAAGGCTTTTCAGCATAATCATCGTCTTCATCTTCGTAGACAATGGGCATTAAATCGTCCTCACTTAAACCGCGCTCTGCCAAGGACTCACGCTCTACATAAAGCTTATTGACTCCATAATCACCCAACGCATTATAAGTAGCAGAAAAGTTTTTCATACCCAAAGCTTTAGGGTTTTGCCCTTTCAGCAATTGATACACACCATCGTCTAAGAAAGCTAAGCTCACCTCTTGCTCAAAAGCGGCGGCAATTAAAACCACTTCTAAAGATTCCAACGCATACACCGTGCCATAAGGGGCTTTACGGTTTAAATACATGAATTTTTTTATTTGCTTAGCCATGCTTTAATCCCCAAACACCAAGGTACGATCCGATTCAATTCCGCCTTCGATCAATTGACCCAAGCCAGAAATTCGAAAACCGGCAGCAATATTATCGGCATTTAAGCCTTGGCGCTTAGCCTCAGAAGCATCCATTAAGCCCCGCCGCTGAGCCGCTGCAATGCAGATCACTAAATCTAGACCATGCTTTTCTGCCAATTCAGCCCATTCTTTTTGTAGCATACGATCATCTTTGGGGGGCACCGCCAAGCGCGTACCATTGTTCACGCCATCGTGATAGAAGAATACCCGAAAAATTTCATGTCCCTTTTCCAAAGCAGCCCGCGCAAATTGCAAGGCCGTGTCTGAGGACTGATGCTGATAAGGGCCTTCATTGACCATAAGGGTGTATTTCATCGCCTGCCTCGCTATCCACCTTAAAAGCGGATATGGGTTGAAGAATTCAAGTTATTCCGAGCGCCACGCCAGTTATCAATATGATACTTAGTGAACGGCAAGCCCGTGACTTCAAAAAAGCGCGGCCAACCAATTCGCTCTACCCATTCATTCATCCGCTCCCAATCCCGTGCACCTTCTTTATAGCATTGCAGAATTTTTTTCACGATCGCGGTTGCTTCAGGCCAACGCGGCGGATTATTCGGAATACCTGCGGCAACTAAGCGTTGGAAAGTCGGCTTACCCCGTGCATTTGAGTGATTACCCCCAATCCAAATCGCTAATTGGGTGTATTGATGATCATTAATTTGCATCGGCGGGCAAGGAGGATAACAAGCTCCACAGCAGATACATTTTTTCTCATCCACTTCAAGTGAAGGCTTACCATCCACCATCGCCGGGCGAATCGCAGCAACAGGGCAACGTGCAACCACTGAAGGGCGCTCGCAGATATTCCCAACTAAAGCATGATTAATTTTCGGTGGCTTGACATGCTGAACATTAATCGCAATATCCCCTTGCCCCCCACAATTGATCTGGCAGCAAGAGGTGGTCATGTGCACGCGATTGGGCATATTCCAGCCTTTGAACTCGTCGATTAACTCATCCATCATCGCTTTCACAACCCCTGAGGCATCCGTCCCCGGAATATCACAATGCAACCAGCCTTGGGTATGTGACAAGGTCGTGACCGAATTACGAGTCCCACCCACAGGAAAACCCGCTGCTTCTAAAGCCTGAACCAACGGCTCTACTTTCTCACCATCTGCGACCATGTATTCAATATTAGAACGGATGGTGAAGCGTACAAAACCCTCACCGTATTGATCACCAATATCCATCAATTTGCGCAAGGTGAATACATCGAGAATACGTTGAGTGCCTGCCCGTACTGTCCAAACTTTCTCACCACTCCGCGCCACATGCACCAATACCCCCGGACGCGGGTCTTCATGATATAACCATTGCCCGTAGTTGCGACGCATCACAGGATGCATATATTGAAAACCATCAGGACATCCTGACTCAATCGGTTCGCGCATTTCGGCTGCCATGAACTAACTCTCCCAAAAAATCTTTAACATGAGTACTGAAACCCCTCCCAACCTCCCCTTGTCAAGGAAGGAGCACTTCCCTCCCTTGATAAGGGGAGGGACTGCGGGTGGGGTTAAGCTGCCGCCATTTTGTCTTCACACTTGCGGTTAAACCACTCTTCAGCGGCTTCATCCCAACCATCCATACGCACATAAGACACATTACGGGGTTGCTTAATCATATTCGGGTCAGGGTCAATGCCAATCCCTTCGAGGAAATTGACCAAACCGATACGCTCAATCATTTCACCGCAGCGTTCGTGCTCTAAACCATTTTCTGCCCAGTAATCAATCACGGTAGAGGCTAATTCTTTAATCCGCTCATAATCTTCTTCGGTATCCATTTTCATGAAAGGAATGATCACCGTACCCATTAAATCACCGATTTTTAAAGTACGCTTACCTCCCATGAGGATACTCACCCCTTTATCATCGCCGGTATGCAGGGCTTTAGGCATGACATTTAAGCAGTGCATGCAACGCACGCAATTACTGTTATCGACCGTGAGGGTATCATCATCATTCAGCTTGATTGCCCCAGTTGGGCAACGGCTAATGACATTATCAAACATGTATTGACGCCCCGCCGCACGATCACCTTCTTTACCAATTTCAGCGGCTTTTTTCATAATTGCGTTTTTAACTTCGGCCTGATCAACCTTCATATCATCACGCCAAGTACCAATAATGGCGAAATCAGCACGCTCAATCGCATTCATGCAGTCATTCGGGCAACCAGAAACCTTAAACTTAAACTTATACGGCAGTGCCGGACGATGCACATCATCGGTGAAATTATTTAATAAATGCCGATGAATCGCTTGCTCATTGCAATTGGACATTTCACAACGCGCCGATCCCACACAAGACATCCCGGTGCGCACACAAGGCCCTGCCCCACCTAAGTCCCAACCATAATCATTAATCTCATCGAAAAAGCCTTGATAGTTTTTGCTATCAGAACCGATGAACATAATATTGCCGGTTTGACCGTGGAAAGTTTGCAAGCCTGAGCCGTATTTCTCCCAACTATCCGCAAGTTGCCGGAGCATATCGGTCGTGTAGTAATTACCAGCCGGAGGCTGAACACGCAGGGTATGGAATTCCCTCGACTCAGGGAACATATGCCCGACTTCAGAGAAACGCGGAATAATGCCACCACCATACCCGAAGACAGAGATCGTGCCGCCTTTCCAATACCCCATGCGCGTTTCGTAAGAATGCTCTAACTGCCCTAAGACACCGTTATTCATATTACGAATCCGCTCATTCGGGTGATTATCGCGCAGATTCTTAATACCGGTAATGAAGCTAGGCCATGGCCCGTCTTCTAAGACATCCAGCATCGGGGTCGGATAATGTTTTGTTGCCATAGCTGCCTCCTCATCGTTGCATTGATGACTCGCTTGGCTACTTATTTAATTGAACCCAGTAGCCCAGCGTAGAATCGGTTGCGTGGACACCTATCCACACGCTTTCAAAGTGTTTATAAGTGTATGCTTATGACTCTTGCCAAAGAATCTCACCCATGGGGAATGAGATAAAATGCAGCTATCCCCTTAGAGATAGATCGTAAGGACTCGACAAGTTTTCTCTCAGCAAACGCTCTTGATAGAATATCATTATTTTATAATATTTAAACCTTCAAACTTACTGGAGTGTTGATGAACTTATTGAATGAAGATTTTTATCAACAATGGCGGGCGCAAAAACTTGCACGGTACCCCGTGAATCCGCGTGATTTATTGGTAGAAATCCAAAAGGCGGACAAGCCTACCCAAGCAGAGCTAGGGCAACTTAAGCGCTATTTAGCCCAGTATAATTTTGCTTTTTATCGCTTTGCTCAGCAGCCGAATGCGTCTAAACAATCGGTTCATCAGTTGGCTCAGCACATGGGTTTAAAAAACTTAGCGCATAATCTCTGTGCAGATGCTGATAGTTTGACAGCTATTCAAATTAGTCAGCATCAAGGCCAACATGATTACATTCCCTATACCGATAAAAAGCTTAGCTGGCACACGGACGGCTATTACAACCCTGCTCATGAGCAAATTCAGGGCATGCTCTTGCATTGTGTACGCCCTGCCTTATACGGCGGGGAAACTCAGTTGATGGATCATGAATTGGCTTATCTCTTATTACGCGATGCGAACCCTGCATATATTCAGGCCTTGCAAGCCCCCGAAGCCTTCACGATTCCTGCCAATATCTTAGCGGGCAAGGTTATTCGCCCTGCGCAAACAGGGCCGGTGTTTAGTTTTAATACCGATGGCCACTTGCAGATGCGCTATTCCGCTCGGCAAAAAAATGTGATTTGGCAAGCTGACCCGATCACCCAAGCCGCCGCCCAGTTTTTACTGAATTTATGGGAACAGGCATCAGTTTATAAATTGCGCTATACCTTACAAGCAGGCGAAGGCTTGCTTTGTAATAATGTCTTACATTGCCGGACGGCCTTTGTAGATGCGGAAGAGCCTGAAAAGAAGCGCTTATTGTATCGGGGGCGGTATTTAGAGCGGGTGAATTGATTTATTTTTAATCTTTATATGGGCGGATTGTAAATTGAACTTACAAATTGCAAGCACGCTACTCCGTAACGCGCCTGCTGGTTGCTCCACCGCCCGCGCCGCTTGGCTATTGATCCTGGGCAACCCGGAAACCTACATCGTCAATCCGGAAACCTGGCGTGAAGTCGAACCGATAGGCAGAACGCACAAACCAAGGTGAGTCGTTCCATGAGCCGCCACGCAACACGCGGAAAGTGCCCTTACTAGTACCCTTCGGGTTACTGGCAAGCTGGGCTGGGTAAGCGCCATGCCAATCAGCGACCCACTCCCATACATTACCGTGCATATCTTTCAAACCAAAACCATTGGCTGGAAAGCTGCCCACTGGCGCAGTATATAACCATTGATCTTTGCCACTGACTAAACCTCCACAGCATTCATTTTTACCATAGTTAGCGAATTCATGGCTAGCTTTGTTCCCCCACGGATAAGCCAGTTGATTATCTCCACCCCGAGCCACATATTCCCACTCGGCTTCCGTCGGCAAGCGGAAAGGCTGGTGGGGCTGTTGTGATTTATTCAACCATGCCGTGTAAGCAACCGCACTCTCCCAACTGACACCCACGATAGGGTGTTGTGGATCAGTCAAAGCTTCACCCATTTTTTTATACTGGTCATACTTACCTGTGCTGATGTTGTAATCACTGCCCTTTTCATTCCACTCTGGCGCTGGGCAGCCACCTTGCTGCACACAGGCCAGATATTGCTCCACCGTGACTTCCGTTTCTGCTAATTTGAAAGCACTAAGTTTGACTGGATGCGGCGGCTTTTCGTCCTCATAACAACCACCTTCGACATTATCCCGCTCTTCAACACAGCCCATCGTGAACTCACCGGCTGGAATCGGCAGCATCTTCGGGAGCTGAGTGTTCGCCTTGCTTGGCGCTGGAGTAACGGGAACGGGTGTGGCGGGGACTAGACTTACAGGTTCTTGAGTAAGCACTTCTGACTGAATAGGCACATTCCGATAAGCTGAAACGCCCCAACCCACCAGACCCAGCCCAGCCAATAGCAGCGCCCATTTGCCTAGTTTCAACGATGAACTTGAGCCAAAGCTTGCTTGCTGCACCTCTAAAACAGCTTGGGGTCGGGATGATGCTTGTTGCTTGCCTTGCTCCGCTTGTTGTTTGGCTTCAGTCGCTTCGACCTGCTTGGCTTCAACAGCAGCGGCTAAGTCTTGTTGGCGTTTAGTTTCTCGTGCGATTTGCTCTTGTCGAGCCTGTTCCTCCGCTATTTTTCGTAGACGGGCTTGTTCAGCACCTTGCTCTGCCTCAAGACGGGCTTGCTCACGTTCACGAGCCAGTTGGGCTTGCTGCGCTTGCTCGGCATGTTGGGCTGCTAATTGGCGCTCTTCTTCAGCCCGCGATTCTTGCAATAAATGATAGACCTTCAAAGCGACTTGGCTGAGTTCCTGCTTAAGTGCATACGAGTCCCAAGCATGCCGCGATAAAGCTTCATTATCTTTGGTCGCGCCCTGCAAATTCGCCAACCAGCCAACGGCTTGCCACGGGCAAGGTTCAACTACTAACGGCACTACCCGCAAACCATCGGCAGCGCGGCGCTGCAAAAAGCGTGGAATCTCTTGCCGACAGACAAATTCAGAAATCAAAAAATCAGAGCTAATCAACAAAATAGCGACTTTAGCAGCGGCAATCGCCGCTTCAATCCGTGGCAACCAAGTATCACCAATATCAATCTGCCGATCATCCCAAACCGTAAAATCCGCATGCAATTGCAAGACGCGCAATTGCTTCTGCAAAGCGTCTTTCCACTTTTCATCTTGATGACTGTAACTGATAAAAATATCGGTCATGGGGAGCCAACCGTAAATGCGGGAAGCTAAATAGTAACCGAATTAGACTAGTTGAGCGAGAGAGGCAAAATCGAGCAGCCCACTGTGTTAAGTGGGCTGGACTAAAAAATTTTAGATAAAAGAGCACATAGAAAGCCTTAGCTTTTCAAGCGAACTTAATTCGACAACATCCGCTCCAACTCTGCCATCCCTGCGGGTAGGTCGAGTTTTGCGCCGCATTTACGCATACTCGAACCGAAAGCGTGTAAGGTTCTGAATAAATTATGGGCGCGGCTTTGTTCGCCCATCTGTCCAATCCGTAGGATATTCAAGCCAAACGCACCCGAAATTTCGACTTTATGCACGCAGGACATATCTGCCCGCACGGCATCTGCAGAGACATGATCAGGGACTATAATGCCAATGACCGAATTTAAACGATGCTGCTTTTCAACCAATAAATCTAAGCCCATCGCCTCTAAGCCCGCTTGCAAAGCCTCTGAGCAGCGTAAATGACGGCGGAAACGATTCGGCAAAGTCTCTTCACACACTAAACGCAAAGCTTCATGCAGCGCTAAAATCCCCGAAACTGGGGCGGTGTAATGATACGACTTTTGATTCCAAAATTTATCCGCTAATTGCGCATCCAAACACCAGTGATACGGCAAGTCTTGGCGATTAGCGATTTTGCGTGACCATGCTTCCTCGGAGAAAGCTAATAAAGACACGCCCGGAATTGAGGATAAACCTTTTTGCCCGCCAGTAATAATCGCATCGACCTGCCAATTATCCATTTCAAGCGGCATGGTGCTGAGCGTACAAACCGCATCAACAATCATTAAACAGCCATAGCGTTTGGCTAATTTAGCGATCTGCTCCAACTGACGATTGTAAACTGTATTGGAGGTTTCGCCCTGAACCATCGTAACGACATCGTATTGACCTCGTTGTAATTCACGTTCAATCAGCTCAACATCCGCCCCTTGGTTTTTGGGCATCTCTAAGATCGTGGGTTCAGCACGAACTCGACGTGACATTTCCGCTAAGCGCTGGCTGAAATAACCATTGGTAATACACAACACTCTTGACCCAGGGGTAACTAAATTGGCCACCGCCATTTCCATCGCGGCGGAACCGGGGCCACTGACACCCATAACATGCGAAGAGCGGGTCTGAAAGACATAACGACTCATGTCTTTAACCTGCTCAATCGCCCGATTCATGGTGTCACCTAAATGATTGATAACAATTGAATTCGCCGCCGCAACTTTTTGCGGAATCGGTACTGGTCCCGCCCCCATCATCAACAACGGTTCATCTGGTAAAATTTGTTCTAAAGGAACAATCTTCGGAGGGGAGAGAGACTCGCTCATGAAATTTGATGTCCTATTCGCTTTTAATAACTTGAACTAAAATGGGGGAATCCTTGTACGCCAAGCCTTGCTTGATTGCAAGCCCCATTCGCAGCATCCTGCCATGTTCATCCATCTTCCATGCTGAATATATACAAATTGCTGAAAGCGTGCTTTGCTGCTGATCTGCTTTTTCAAAGGTAAGATCGGATGTTTTGGCAAGAAGACGAAGATAAACCCCAAGCCGCGCAGGCTGCTGATGAAATCTTAGACTTAAGCTTTGCGATGTCTTGCAAACAATTACCGATAGATCATGCTTGGGATTTATCGGTTGCTATTCACAGCGCTTTGCCTTGGTTGGCGGCAGAACCCCTAGCAGGGGTGCATACCATTCATGTAGCTGAAAGTGGTAATGGCTGGTTGCGTCCTGAGGATCAGCAGGGTTTGCTCATCCCTTCGCGGCGGACTCGCTTAGAATTACGTCTGCCTCAGCATCGAGTTGCAGCGGCTAACATGCTTAGTGGGCAAACTTTAAGCTGGGGCAATTACGCATTAACCGTGAGGGAGGCAAAAGAAAAGCACTTTTCAAATGCGCCCGTCTTATTTGCACGCTATGTCTTGTCTTCTGAAACCGAAACGGAAGCGCAATTTTTACAGCGTATGGCGGCTGAAATACAGCAACTGACTCAATTCAAAATCAAAAAGATGCTCTGTGGGCGTAGTCACTACTTGCAAACCCCACACAGCCACTATTTGACACGCCATTTGATGCTCGCCGATTTAGATCATGCTAGCTCCCTGCGCTTACAACAAATCGGCCTAGGTGAGGGACGCCAATTTGGCTGCGGTTTATTACTCCCCCATAAAGGCATTAAAACCTTAAAACCTTAAAACCTTAAAACCTTAAAACCTTAAAACCTTAAAACCAAGCGAATAATCAGCGTGGGCTATCCCTTTAGAGCAATAGTGAGCACGCAAGCGCACAGTATAATTTTTCTAAGCGCGTGGCCTATACACAAGGTTCATAACTCGAGCAGAAGAGGAAGAATGATGGCATTAGAACTGAATGGTAAAACGATTGAAGTCACCGATACAGGTTATTTAGTTGACTTAAATGATTGGGATGAAAGCGTTGCTCAGCAATTGGCGACCGAAGAAGGGATCGAAACCCTGACCCCTCAACATTGGGATGTACTCAATTATTTGCGGGATGAATACATCAATAACAATGGCAACCAACCGATGGAGCGTGCCATTCTCAAAGCGATGGCTGAAAAGTGGGATAACAAAAAGCTCAGCAGCAAGGATCTGTATGCTCTGTTCCCACGTGCACCGAGTAAGCAGGGTTTGAAAGTGGCTGGTTTGCCCGCCACGAATCGTAAAGGTGGCTATTAAGGTTTTAGCCATTAAGGGGTATAGGCTGTGTGGACTACAGCGTTTATGCTCAATTAATCGTATCAGTGTAAGAGATCAAGACTATGAACGAGCGCAAACAAGCCCTGATTCAAGAAATGCTAGAAATGCAAAAGAAATTTATGGCGTATGAAAAATCAGGTGAATTTAATGCCGAAGACTATTATGTCGGTGAATGGAAAGAATATCGTGACCATTACACAGCGCTAGCGGCTGAAGTACGTGAAATTGCCTCTAAAGAAGCGAATTTCTGGAAATAAACCCATTTCTCTTGCTAGTTTTTATAGCCGCTCTCCTTGCGGCTTTTTTATTTTGCGGGGCGAGCTTTAGGCAGAGGAAAAGTCTTACGCAAAGCGCGAATTAGAGACTCAATCTGTTGCTCGACACTGGCATGAATAATACCTACATCAGACTCCAACACACATTCATCAAGCTTCAATTGAGTATCGGGTAATACCTCAATATGAACGATGGTACGTTGCCATTCTTCCAATTGCTCTAAGACTACATCTTGCATTTGCGGGTGAACACGGATAATAAGCTTTTTGCTACTACGCACTAAATCCATCCCCCGCCGCACCGTACTCGCCACTAACTCCCGATTTTCAAAGGTATGCAGAATTTGCTGCACAGATTCAATCACCACCTGCACAAGAGCCAATTCAATATTACGTAAATTATCATGCATCTTGACCGTAAAGCTGAGCAATTGATGCACGACTTGATCATGTGCTTGGGCATGCCCTTGCTGCATACCGGCTTGGATCGCATCCTGTAGGGCTTGGGTGGCACGCTGTTCACGCTCTTGTTCACGCTGCGCCATTTCTTGAACTAAGGTGTCATAATTGACCAAATGCCGATAGTCACGTGCTTTCAGAACGACTTTGCCCGGCTCAAGTTGTGAGTCTAGGGGTTTAATTGAAACGAATTTGTCCATCGCTATCGATCCTCATGCGCACTTCTATGGCTATTTTTTGTATTAAGGCGGCACATTCTTTGTTTTGCCCCTGCAGTTGCTTGCTCAATGGCTCGGCTTTTTTTAATAATAAATACCATTGGTAAGGTAGCTTCAGCATTAATCGTTTACGCAAGGCAATTGGATATTCTTGTAAGGCCTGATTAAAGCAAAGCAAACCTGCCACAATTAAGCTGTGATGGGGATCAAGCTTTTCAGGTAGCTTCAAATCTAAAGGCAAATTACCCTTCATTAAACCAGCACGGCGGTGCATAAAGCTAAAGAGATCCGAGCCAAGCTGCTCTTGTAATGCCTGAACTTCTTCACGAATAACAATTTTTTGGACACGCTTATAATAGAAGACTGTACCGGTATAGAGGATAAGACGCTCTAAATCATCACCTGACCACAAAGCGATTCGTGTCAATGAATTAGAAAAATTAAAGAAAACCTGATTTTCTAAACCTAATCTTTGCAATAAATGTTGTACGATACGGTCTGCACTGCGCTGTTTACCCACCAGTTTTTTAATAATAGGGCCATCTGGCATCTGATCTAACCAACTCACGTGCGTATAGTGATCTGGGCGGAAATTAAATTCCCACACCAAATTCGCTATTTTGCTATTACTGGAGGCATCCACGTACTGGCTCATTCACTTTAAAGTAACCGAATGTGCAGATTATCAAGCAAACTCATGCTAGGCATAAAAACCTGATCGACAGTCGGAGGGTTTACTAAGGCAAACGAACTTTGGTATTCAGAATCTTAGCCCTTTACAATAGGCTCTTAGCAAACTATCAATTCTGGACTTTATGCATGGATGAATTTGAACTTCCCCTCAAAACTCGCCTGAACCTAGAAACAGCACGGATTACTTGGCAAGAATTAGGCTTTTTCTTTGCACGCGGGCGGGTTTTGCAGGTTGCTACGGATTTGGACTTAATTGAGGTTGCCAGTGCATTGGCAAATGATGAAACGCAACAAGTCAGCACTTGGCTGCATGCACAACAAGTCCGTGTTTTACCCGATCAAATGGCTAAAGCATGGGCGACGGATGATCATTCGCTTTGGGCAGTGGTCGTTGCACCTTGGGTACTCGTGCAACATCGTGCATAAGTACTCTTCAAAAAAAAACCGCCTCATCAAGAGGCGGTTAGCTTAGTTCAGATTAAAAGCCTTCAGCGTTTATTTATTCTCGCGTTGAGCAATTAAGCTATCGACCACACTTGGATCGGCTAAAGTTGAAGTATCACCTAAGCCATCCAACTCATTCGCGGCAATCTTACGTAAAATACGGCGCATAATTTTGCCAGAACGAGTTTTTGGTAAGCTGGGTGCCCATTGCAATAAATTGATCTTAGCAATCGGGCCGATTTCTTTACGCACTAAATTGATCAAATCATTTTTCAGTGTATCAGTGCCCTCAACGCCAGACATCAAGGTTACATAAGCGTAGATACCTTGACCG
>JBJOOT010000036.1:0-22764 GCA_046051185.1 Pseudomonadota bacterium
ATCAATTGGCAAACGGGGGCTTTCACCACACCTGAGTATGCTGTTGAGTTATTGCACCGCCAATTGCAGGAGCAAGGCGGTCAACAGAAAAATAAAGTGAATTGGTTCTACCGCCAAGCGCGGAAAGTGGTGCATGTTTATCGTGGGGTTTTCAAGTTCAGGTATTAACCCTGTAGAATGCGCCCTTGGCCTATCTTCCTGATTTTTTAGACTGTGACGATTGTGAGTAATAAAAAAACGACTTCTCAAACCTGCATGCATGAAAAAATAGCGATTGTGGGTGTAGCTTGCCGCTTACCGGGGGGCATTGCATCTTTAGATGATTATTGGCGGGTTTTAAGTCAAGGACAAGATGTTGTCACGGAAATTAGCCATGAACGTTTTGGGACGGAATTTTTTCAGCACCCAAACCGCAAAGAAGCAGGTAAAACCGTTACTTTTTCTGCGGGTGTGCTAGACGATATTGATCATTTTGATGCAGCCTTTTTTGGCATTTCTCCACGTGAAGCCGAGCAAATGGATCCTCAGCAACGTTTGTTGCTTGAGTTGGCTTGGGAGGCTTTAGAAAATGGTGGGCAAATTCCCGATAAGCTAGCGGGTTCTGATTGTGCGGTCTATGTTGGCATCGCTAGTACCGATTATTTGAATCGGCGGGTTGATGATCCGGCTTCAATGGATGCTTATACCATGACGGGTAATACGGCCAGTATTGCATCCAATCGCATTTCTTATATCTTTGATCTACACGGCCCGAGTGTCTCGGTTGATACTGCCTGTTCTTCATCGTTGGTAGCGGTACATCAGGCTTGCCAAGCGATTCGAAGTGGAGAGGCCAGTATGGCGCTTGCAGGCGGTGTGAATATGCTCTTACACCCGTTTGCCTTTGTCGGTTTTTCACAGGCTTCGATGCTTTCAGCACGCGGGCGTTGCCGTACCTTCGATGCCAGTGGGGATGGTTATGTGCGTGCGGAAGGGGCTGCCGTTTTATTTTTAAAACCCCTAGCGCAAGCCGAAGCCGACGGTGATCCAATTCATGCTGTGATTTTAAGCTCAGGGATCAATGCCGATGGGAAAACCAATGGCATTACCGTGCCTAGCTATAATCAGCAAGGCAAGTTACTGCGTAAAGTCTATAGTGCCGCTGATATTGATATTAATGATCTAGTTTATTTAGAGGCGCATGGTACGGGGACTTCAGTTGGCGATCCGATTGAAACGCGAGCGATTGGTGAGGTACTCGGTCAGGCTCGTCGCCCTGATCATCCGCTATTGATTGGCTCAGCTAAAAGTAATCTGGGTCATTTAGAAACTGCATCAGGTATGGCGGGTTTATTAAAAGCGGTCTTGACTCTTGAGAAGCAAGCATTACCCCCATCGATTCATATCGAAACATTTAATCCTAAGATTGATTTTGAAGGCTTAAATTTAAAAGTAGTGACGCAGTTAACTCCCTTAAAGCCCACTGAGCGCCGTCAATTGGTCGGCATAAACTCATTTGGGTTTGGTGGAGCGAATGCTCATGTTTTGATTGAATCGTATCGTCCTGCTTTAAAACCAGTGCTGGCTGAACCAGCATCAGCATCAGCATCGGAATCAACCGTTTTAGCACCTTTAATCCTTTCAGCACGTAGCCCTGCCGCTTTACAAGCAATGGCTAGTCAATATGCAGCTTGGCTGGCGGATGAAACTATTTATTATCCAGATTTAGCGTGGAGTTTAGCTAAGCATCGGGCGCATTTATCCCAAGGCTTGGTATTGGCTGCCCCTAGTCGAGCGGAGGCGGTGAAGACTCTAAGGGAGTATGCCGAGGGTAAAAAGAATTTAGAGCACTTAACTGAAGGGCGGCTATTGGAGCGCGATACGCCGTTAGCTTTAGTGTTCTCTGGAAATGGTTCGCAGTGGCAAGGTATGGGAGTGGTCTTATTTGAGCATGATCCTATTTTCCGTGCCGCGATTGAGGAGTTGGATCAGCTACTAAGGCCTTATGCCGATTATTCTTTAATTGCCGAATTACAAGCGAGTGTAGAACAGTCACGCTTATATCTGACTGAAATTGCACAACCGTTATTATTTGCTTTGCAAGTGGGTTTAGTCCGTGTTTTGCAAGCACAGGGCGTGAAGATTCATGCCACCCTAGGGCATAGTGTGGGTGAGGTAGCAGCGGCTTGGGCAGCGGGAGCTTTATCACTAGAGCAAGCAGTACGTGTCATTTATGAGCGCAGTCAAGCTCAAGGTAAAACACGTGGTCAGGGTAGAATGGCTGCCGCTAGTTTAGGCTTGGAACGAATGCAAGCTAAGTTAAAGGCTCTAGGGTTGCAAACGCGAGTGGAAATCGCGGGTATTAATAGCCCGAATGCCGTGACACTATCGGCCAGTTTAGCTGATCTTGAAACACTTAAGACGGTCTTTGAGCAAGATAAGGTTTTCTTCCGTATCCTTGATTTAGATTATGCTTTCCATAGTCATTGGATGGACAGTACTCGAGCCGATTTGCTAGCTGCTTTAGAGGGTTTGCAACCACTGAATGCGGATACAGGGATTCAATTTGTCTCGACAGTTTATGGGCGTGTCATGGCAGGCTCTGAATTGCAGGCTGATTATTGGTGGCAAAATATTCGCCAGCCGGTTGCTTTTGAAGCGGGAATGAATCAGCTATTAGATCAAGGAGTTAAACTTTTCCTTGAAATAGGCCCCCATCCGATTCTGCGCAGTTATATGAACGAATGTCTAAGCGCTAAATCGGTGGAGGGGAGTGTATTAGCCAGCGATCAACGGCAAGCTGAAACAGCAGATACGGCCAAGCAAGCAGCCTATCGGGCGTGGTTAGCAGGTTGTAGTCTGGAGCTAAGCCATTTATTTCCCGCTGGGGGGCGTTTTATTCAATTGCCCTCTTATCCGTGGCAACGGGAGCGCTATTGGTATCCGCTGACGAATGAAGGGCCTAATCTTGTCAATCGCCAACTGAGCCATCCTTTATTAGGCTATCGCCTGAAAGATGCAGAGGCCACTTGGGAAAATCAGCTGGATACCGCCAAACTCCCTTATTTAGCAGATCATAAGGTAGATGGTGCTGTCATTATACCTGCGGCTGCTTATGTAGAAATGGCCTTAGCTGCTTCAGCTCAATGGCAACCACAACAAACCACTCATAGTTTAGAAAACTTTGAGATTCATGCGCCTATTATGTTGGAAGAGGGCGTTAGTAAAATCGTGCGCCTAAGGTTACAAACTACTGATGGTAGCTTCACGATCAGTAGTCGTGATCGTTTAAGCGATACACCTTGGACTGTGAATGGGGTAGGGCGTTTGACCGGACCCGTCTTAAAAGATCCGCATGAGCTTGCGCAGTTTGATCAACCTCCCAAAACTCAAAAGGCTATACATGCTGAGCGGCATTATCAATTAGCCGAAGCGGTGGGCTTAAGCTATTTAGAGGCATTTCAAGGTGTTAAGCAAGTTTGGGTTGAGGGACAAGCAGCACTGGCTGAGCTAAAGATCCCAGCGAAAATTGAAGCAGGGTTTGCTCAGCATTTATTGCACCCTGCTTTGCTTGATGCGGGTTTCCAAGTTTTAGTGGATATTTTCCAGCAAGATATTCAACAAGGGCAGTTTGCGGCCTTGATTCCGATTCAAATTGCCAAACTGAATTTATTTGAATCAGCAGCACGTATTACTCATTTACAACTTAAACTCAACAAACAAAGTCCACGTTCCGTGTTGGCTGATTTCATTTTGTGGGACGAGCACGGTGCAGTGGTTGCGGAGCTAATTAATTGTCGTTTCCGTGCGGTACAGTTTGCACGTACTCGCAAAGCCGAGCCTGAACTGTATGAGTTTATCAAAATCCCGCAGCCTTTGGTCACGGGTCTTGAATTAACTCCGCCATTTGAGTTAAAGGCTCTAGCTGAAGCGGCTAAACAGGCCTTAGTTAATCAAGAAGCTAATTTGCAACGTCAAAAGCATTTTACGCAAATAGCGCCTTTATTTGAGGTTTTAGCCACGGCTTTTGCTTGGGAAACAATGGTTAAGCTGTTTGCAGGTGCTAGTGAGCCACTCTCTATCCAAGATTTACAAACTTCACAAGCGATTGTAGCGACACAACTGCCTTTGTTAAGGCGCTTATTGGTGATGCTTGAGGAGGATGGTTTAGCGGAACAAGAACAAGGGCACTGGCAATTAGTGGATCAGGCGGATTTACCTGCTGCACAGGATATTTGGTTAGCGATTTTAGGTGATTCACCCGCCCATGTTCCAGAGTTGGTATTGCTTGGTCGCTGTGGTGAGCATTTAATTGAATTATTACAGGGGAAACTAGCGCCTAGCGAACTCTTACAACCCGCTAAAAGTAGTAGTTATGAGCATTGGCTAGCTAGCTCACCGAGCTTCCGTGCTAGCAATTTAGCGCTAGCTGCGATGGTTAAACAGTTGGTATTGACTTGGCCAACCGAGCAGCGCTTGCGTATTGTAGAATTAGCTGGTGATTGTGGTGCTTTGACCGAATTAATTGTACCTGTGTTAGCTAGCGAGCGGGTTGATTATGTATTCTGTGATGCAGATGCTAGCAAAGTCGCGCAAGCACAGGAGGCATTTGCAAACTGTAGTGGGTTCTCAGCTCGTGTGTTTGCTACTGATTTTAGCCATGAACAGGCACAAGCTTTAGTACAGCAAGGTCAGTTTGATTTAATTCTAAGTGCGCAAGCTTTAGCAAATTGGGGTGATCTTGAGCAAAGTCTACGGCGTCTACAATTATTGGCCAAGCCTCAAGCTTTAATGCTATTGGCACAAGCACAAACCAGCCGTTTCTTGGATTTAACGCAAGGTTTAGAGCCTGATTGGTGGTTGCCGCTTGAAGGCCTCAGTGGTCAGTCTTTTGTGCCACGTCTGCATACCGTACAAGAATGGCAAGCCGCCCTAAAGAATAGTCAGCAGCCTTTTAAGCCGATTGAAATTTATTTTGAAGCTCAGGATCAAGAGCATGAGGCAGGTAATTTCATCGTTGCCGCGCAGTTTGCTCATGAGGCTCTACGCCATCAGCCTAAGGTGGCGAGCCAGACTTGGTTAGTTTTAGCTGATGAATTCGGTTATTCAGCGGATTTGGCTCATGCACTCCAAGATAGTTTATTAGGTTATGGTCAACAAGTAGAGCTTCAAACTGAGTTGACGTTAACTCAAGCCTTTGATCATATTGTCCAACTTCAAGGTTTATGTTTTAGCGAAGCGACCGATTTAATGGCTTTGCAAGAACGGCGTTGTGTGAGTAGTTTAGGTTTAGTGCAAGCCTTAGATCAAGCAGCCATTAAACTCACACAGCTGTGGTTAGTGACGGCTGGTGCAATGGAGGTGAATCAGCCTGCCCAAGCGCCTTTATGGGGTTTGGGACGGGTGTTGATGAATGAGCACCCTGACTTAAATCTTAAGCTAATCGACTTGCAACAGATGCCATCGCCTATAGAGGCCGCTAAACTTTTAGTAGATGAGTATTTGTATGCTGAGCATGAAGATGAAGTCTTAGTTTCTTCGACTCAGCGCCAAGTATTACGCTTACATAAAACGCATTTAAGTGTTAAGGCTGAAACGCCAACGGTGCCAGCGGTGGCACTCGATTTTACTTCACCGGGTTTATTAAAACATCTGTATTGGCGTGAATTGCCCACCCAAAGCTTAGCGGTCGATGAAATTGAAATTTTGCCAAAAGCAGCGGGCTTGAATTTCCGTGATGTCATGTATGCGATGGGGTTACTTTCTGATGAGGCCGTAGAAAATGGTTTCGCGGGGGCTTCTTTAGGCATGGAGTTAGCGGGGGTTGTGACACGGGTAGGGGCTGCTGTGACGGAGTTTAAAACTGGTGACGCAGTGATTGGCTTTGCACCGGCTTGCTTTAGTACCCGTGTGATTACGCGCACAACGGCAGTGGCACATAAACCGACTGTTTGGACGGATGAAGAAGCCGCGACTATTCCGACGACTTTCTTTACCGTTTATTATGCGTTGCAACATTTAGCCCAACTTCAACCCGGTGAGCGTATTCTAATTCATGGGGCTTCGGGTGGTGTGGGTTTAGCTGCCATTCAATATGCACGTTACAAAGGTGCAGAAGTATTCGCAACCGCCGGTACTGACGAAAAGCGTGATTTTGTGCGCTTAATGGGCGCGGATCATGTGTTAGATTCACGTAGCCTAAAATTTGCCGACGATGTTATGCGCCTTAGCCAAGGTCAGGGAATTGATGTTGTTCTGAACTCCATTTCGGGTGAGGCGATCAATCGCAATTTAAGTATTTTACGTCCCTTTGGGCGTTTCCTTGAATTAGGTAAGCGCGATTTCTATGAGAATAGCAAAATTGGCTTGCGTCCCTTCCGTAATAATATTACTTATTTTGGGATTGATGCCGATCAGTTACTCATCGAGCGTCCGCAGCTAGCAGGGCGTTTGTTCCAAGAAATGATGGGTTTATTCCAATCGGGCGTGTTACGTCCTTTGCCCCATCGAGTTTTCCCTGCACAGCGGATTCAAGAGGCTTTCCGCTATATGCAGCAGTCACGGCAAATCGGTAAGGTCATTGTCTCCTTTGAGGGCGAAACTTTAAAACCTAGTTTTCCTAGTCAAGTTGCAACACGTTTGAAACTGAATCCTGAGGCTAGCTATTTAGTGACGGGCGGTTTAAGCGGTTTTGGTTTAAAAACGGCGGCTTGGTTGGCGGAGCAGGGAGCAAAAACTTTAATTTTATTAAGCCGTAGTGGTCAAGCTCCCACAGAGGATCAAGCCGCTTTGCTCGCTTTACAAGCTCAAGGTATTCGCTTAGTGAGCTATGCTTGTGATGTGAGTGATGCCGTAGCTTTGGCGAAAGTTTTAACTGAGGTTCAAGCTAAACTACCTCCCTTAGCAGGAATTATTCATGCTGCGATGGTATTGGATGATCTAATTGTGCGGAATATGACTGCGGACAGTTTCCGTAAAGTTTTAGCGCCGAAAATGTTAGGGGCATGGAATTTACATCAATTAACTGCAGGGCTGGATTTAGAGTTCTTGGTATTATATTCATCCATTACGACTTATTTAGGTAACCCAGGTCAGGCAAATTATGTCGCTGCTAATCTATTTTTAGAGTCACTAGCCGATTATCGACGTGAGCGAGGGCTAAAAGCAACTTATGTTGCTTGGGGGCCAATCGCTGATGCCGGTTATCTGACTCGTAATGAAGCCGTTAAAGATGCGCTCCAAACTCGTCTAGGCGGTGCTGCGCTGAGCGCACAACAAGCCTTAACGGTACTTGGGCAATTATTGCAAAGTGAACAAACGGGTGTTGCTGTTGTAAATTGGGATTGGGGAGTATTACAACGAGTTATGCCGAATGCGCGTTCAGCTAAGTTCAGTGAATTGCAGCGCGCGGTCACGAATGGTGATGAAGCTGATCAAGCCAAGGATATTCATGAGCTTATTGCTGGCTTAAGTCCTGAAGCGACGCATGCTTTGATTACTGAGCTGTTATTAGCGGAAGTAGGGCATATTTTGCGATTATCGGCGGATAAACTCTCAGCGGATAAATCCGTGTTTGATTTAGGCATGGATTCGTTAATGGGGATGGAATTAGTGCTCGCGATTGAGGATCGTTTTAAAGTACGCTTGCCAGTGATGGCTCTTACTGAGGGTGCAACGGTGAGTCGAATTGCTGAAAAAATTGTTGCCCAGTTAGATCCAAAAGCATCAGTCGCTGCACCAACTGAGCAGGAATTGAAACAGCAAACAATAGCAGCGGTAGTAAAAAAACATGGCTCAGCGATGACTGAAGCTGAGCTAGCACAATTAGCTGCCCAATTATCGGCAGAAGAGGCGAGGAATTAAGCCATGACAGGTCGGAATCTATTTGGTCTGAGCGATCAGATTAAAGAGCGGCTAGCCAATGAAATGCTAGAGCGTCATCGAAAGAAACTCGATAAGATCGCGCAAGAAGGTTATCCGAACAAAAAGAAATTATTCCGGCGTGATGAAATTCCTGAGGCTTTCTATCGTTTTGATCAAATGCCCGGTTACCAGCAGATTCGGGTGATTGAACAAGGTGGTAAACAGTTAGGGATTGATAGCCCTTTCTTTAAAACTCACGATCAGGTAGCAGGCTCGACCACTTTTATTGAAGGCAAAGAATATATTAATTTTGCCAGCTACAATTATTTGGATCTTTGTGGTCATCCGACTGTAAATCAAGCCGCGATAGAGGCGATTCAACGTTATGGTACTTCCGCTTCTGCTAGTCGGATGGTGTCTGGCGAGCGGGCGGTGCAACAAGAGCTAGAGCAAGGCTTAGCTAACTTATATGAGGTGGATGATTGTGTCGTTTTTGTGAGTGGTCATGCGACGAATGTCACAACGATTGGTTATTTGTTTGGGCCTCGCGATTTAATTTTGCATGATTCTTTGATTCATAATAGTGCTGTGCAAGGTGCACAATTGTCTGGTGCTAAGCGTATTCCCTTTCCTCATAACGACTGGCAGGCCGTCGACGAGATTCTCAGCCAGCAGCGCAAAGATTTTGAACGTGTGCTGATTGTGGTGGAAGGGATTTATAGCATGGATGGCGATTTTCCTGATTTACCCCGGTTTATTGATATTAAACGTCGCCACAAGGCGTTCTTGATGGTCGATGAGGCTCATTCTTTAGGGATTATGGGAGCAACAGGACGCGGTATTCGTGAGCACTTTGGGGTCGCGGGTAAAGAAGTAGATATTTGGATGGGGACACTCAGCAAAACCTTATCCGGTTGTGGTGGTTATATCGCTGGTGAGAAAGCACTGGTGCATCATTTGAGAATCTCTGCGCCCGGCTTTTTGTATAGCGTTGGCATGTCCCCACCTTTGGCAGCGGCCTCAGCCGCTTCGCTTAAAGTCATGCTGGCTGAGCCACAGCGTGTGCAACAACTTCAGGCCAATGGTCGCCTCTTCCTCGAACTATGTAAAAAGCATCAAATTGATACCGGCTATAGTGCGGGGCTAGCGGTTGTTCCGGCCATTTTAGGTAGCTCAGCGCGAGCAGGTTTGGTGGCAAATCGAATGTTTGATCGAGGGATTAATGTGCAACCCATTTTCTATCCTGCGGTCGAGGAAGGCATGGCTCGCTTACGTTTCTTTATTAGTACTAGCCATACCGTAGAGCAGATCCAATATACCGTGGAAACCCTCGCTGAAGTGATGGCAGCTAAAAAATAGTGTCTATAGCGCGTCGAGTTATTTTTTGTACCTATCCGAGTATTTATTCTGAGCTAGTGCTAAAAGAGCTACTAGAGGCTGCGGATATTAATATAGTGGGAGTGCTCAGCTCAACTCGGATCTTAAATAAATCCGACAGTAAGTGGCGGGCGAGTCTGCGGCAAATTCAGTTATCGGGTTTACGTTATGCGGCTTATCTGTTTGCAATCACGCATCTTTATCGCTGGATTGCTTGGGGCTTGGGTAAGCCTCGATTTAAGCAACAATTAATAGCCAAGCAGATTCCTTTATTTGAAACAGATGATATTAACTCAACTGCAAGTATCGATTTTTTAAGGGCTTTACAGCCGGATTTACTCTTATCTGCTCATTTTAATCAACTGCTTAAACCAGAAGTTTTAGCTTTGCCTAAGCTGGCTTGTTTGAATATTCATCCGTCTTTACTACCTGCATTTAAAGGGGTTGATCCGGCTTTTTATGCTTTACTTCAGCAAGTTCGAGAAACGGGTGTCACTGTACATAAACAAGACGAACAGTTTGATCATGGTGCAATTTTAGAGCAAAGCAAATTAAGTATTCGTCCACAGGACACACTTTTTAGTTTAAATCTTAAATTATTTAAATTAGGCGCTCTCAGTGCAGTGAGGCAAATTCGGCAATTAACAACGGATACGGTAGGTTATGCCCAAACAGCTGAGGGACGATATGACTCATGGCCGAATCCACTGGCTACTAAACAATTCCGCCAACAACGTCGTTATTTTCGTTGGCGCGAATATTTAGGGTTTATTCGTTATACCTAAACCTGCTCGGTTTAGTAGCTCCACTCCTAGTTGCTCAATAGATAAGTCTTGTTGAGTCGTAGCTGAATGGCTGGAGTAATTACTCCAAAGCAAATACTCACTGCGTCCATCTTGCCAATTCAATTCTTGATAAACTGCGGGCATACTCGGAATATGATCACCATACCAACATAAAACAGCAGCACTTGCTTGAGTTTTTAAATAACTTGTTAAGTCTAAAAGCATACGATCAGCATTTTTTAAATGTTTTAAATAAACAGTAAGATCATGATGTTGTTTCGGTGGCTCTGCGCAATAAACTTCAGCTAAATCAGATGCTGAATAAGATTCTAAGTGTAAAGGACCATGATTTTCCATCGTAATAGCAAAAATAAATAAAGGCCTAGGATCCTTCGTGTCCTCTAATAAAGCTTGGATTTTAGTAGCAACCGCATGATCACTGATATAAGGCCCCGCAGTTTGCTGAGAGTGAAATGCATGAATATCAATAAACTCATCAAAACCTAACAAAGGAAATACGATGTTGCGCTTAAAAAAAAGGGAGTGATTAGGATGTACACAGACGCAGCGATAACCCTTATGTTTTAAATAGCTTACTAAGCTTGGCAATGATTCAGTTTGTAAAAATTGATAAGGATTAAAGCGGTAATGCTTAAGTTTTTGATTATTAATGCCACTTAAAAATGCGTATTCAGTGCGTAAAGTGTTTGCCCCCCAAGCAGGCACTATGACATGCCCCGCTTGCATAATATTACGCTTAAGTGAATCAAAATGCTGTAATACACTAGGTTTAATAGCAGTGCTTAGCGGGCGTGGATCAAAAAAAGATTCACTTTGGATGATAATCAGATTAGTTGGGGGCGTTGGCTCTTGTGTGATGATGGTGTAAGGTGATTCTGTTTGAATTGTTTGTTTAAGCTGGCTTAAGTGTTGTTTTTGCTTAGCTTGTATGAAATAAATAATTAAACTATTAAAAAAACCTAGCTGTTTAATATCTGTGTGAGGATCAAAGCTGAGTTTAATTTGTGTGGCTTGTTGAGTGATAAAAGCCAATAAGCTTAGGATTAGACTGATTAAAATTAGGCTAACACTAAAGCGAGCGAGCTGAAGCGGAGGCTCTAATATAATCGCGATAGCCAGCAAAGCTAAACCGATCAAAGTAGCCGTAATTACTAGTGGTAAGTTTAAAAATGGCAAGAATAATCGTGGGTGTGTAAATACTTGTAGATAAAGATAAATATCAGAGAAAACCAGCGGCTCTGCTAATGCTTTATATTTAGCCTGATTCACTACTAAAAAAATAGCTGCCACTGCCAAGGTAATCAGCGCTGAAAAATAAGGCCGATAGCTAAGAACAAGAGCAAAGCTATAGATGAGACCCACTAAGGCCGCTTGAATCAACCAAATGTTAACGGGTCTTTTAAGAGGCGCGAGTGCGCTTGCGAGGCAATAAGTTTGAGCTTGTTGTACTAAGAAGCCCGTTAGTAGATAAGCGAGCAAAAGATTGAGCATCAGGGGTTAAGGCGCAGGTTTGGGAGTGCGCGGACGATTATAGCCAAATAATCCCAAACAATAAGAAGCAATCGGAAAAGGCAGCACGGAGACAAACCACATGCCCCAAGTCAGTGGGAAGGGGAAGGCAATCACGGCTTGGTTACGCTCTAAACCGCGTGCAATCCGAGTAGCTGCTTGTTCGGCAGAGATCATAGTAGGATGTGTACCTGGAAATTGATCACTTAAATCCGTTTTGACAAATCCAGGGCAGATAACATTCACTTGTATACCTTCCGGTGCTAGCCAGCCTCGTAATGATTCGCCCCAAGCTTTGATAGCTGCTTTACTCGCACAGTAAGCTGGTGTAATCGGCATCCCCCGCCAAGCGGCTAAGGAGCTAACCATTGCTAATTGCCCCTGTCGGCGCGTGCGCATGCGTTCAATTAATGGGTGTAGGGTATAAATTAGCCCATACAGATTGGTGTCGAGTACCTGCTCAATCGCGTCGATGCTTTCACCTGAGCCTTGTGGGCTGAGCATATGTGTTATACCCGCATTAGCAATAGCCAGATCAATAGGATATTGAGTATCAAAATCCTCCAGCCATTGTTTAAGTGCTTGCTTATCCGTCACACTCAGGCTGGCTGTATGGACAGTTGCACCTTGCGCCTGACAGGCTTGGCTAATTTCGGCTAACCGAGTTTGATCACGCCCAATCAAGGCTAAGCATATATCGGGAGCGGCATAATGACGTGCTAGAGCTGCACCTAAGCCATTACTCGCACCGGTAATGAGAATGGTACGAGCCATGACTACTTAGCGCTCTTTATAAAGATAACTGGTTTCAGGCAGTTTACCACCATAAATGAGCTTGGCAGGTGTGGTAAGTGTATGGGGTAGTGTAGTCGGTACAGGCGTGAGTATCGGTGCGGTTTTTGTAATTTGTGGCGTAATTTGCATAGCAACTAAACTGCCATCAATCGCTAACTGAATGCCTTTACGCGAATAAAAATCACCATTAATTTGGGTATCTTGAATCACACGCTGGCGGAACTGGCTAAACAGGGTTTGATCCGCTGCTTGCCCTTCTTGCCAAAATCGGTCTAAACCTTCTTGAAAGGTTAAGCCCGGAATATCAAATAGTGCAGTTCCTAAAGCAAGGGTCGGTGAGCCATGATGTAAGGCAGAAGTGCCAGTTGTACTATTAACTAGCACAGTACCTTTGGTATGTTGCAATAAGGTGGGCAAATGCCCTGTTTCCAAAAATAAAACTCGCTCACTCAGGTTTAAGGTTTTAGCGACCTGTTTGACCTTCTGCGCATGTTTGAGTAGCCCTGTATCCAAAGGGTGATTTTTGATAACGAGTATGCTATCTGCAGGGGCAAACTTAGCAAATGAGGCCATCACGGTCACAATCACTTGCTGCACACTGCTAAAGGGAGAGTGCACCCGAATTTGCGCATCAGAGTCTAATTGTAAAGGCAGTAAATAATAAGCTTGGTTTGAGGCAATCAGCCGCTGAATCTTGGTTCGCTCCCAATGCTCGCGCCATAGTTTATTGTTGGGCATTCGCTTAGCCCAACCTAGATATTCGCGATAAGCCTTAAAGGGGCGATGAGTTTCATAATGTGGATAAGCTGGGCTAAAAACTGCATTGGCAAGCCGATAGCAGGCATCATGCCAAGCTC
Organism: Pseudomonadota bacterium; assembly: GCA_046051185.1. GTDB lineage: Bacteria > Pseudomonadota > Gammaproteobacteria > Thiotrichales > Thiotrichaceae > Thiolinea. Next base: position 13,187 of record JBJOOT010000036.1, read on the forward strand.
TTGATAGAAAGTTTTTACCAATCGGATGGGCGGTTTTCAGTGCCTCAGTACTATTCTGTTGCCAGAATGCAGGATCTTTACAGAGTAGCCGCGAATAACCGTTAACGCCATTTTGCTCTAAAGTGATCCAGTCAGGGCGGAAATAGCCTTCTTCATAAACATGAATGCTTAAACCTAAGCGTTTAAATAAAGGCAGGGCTTGCAGATGTATCGGGCGAGTATCACCAAATAAAACAATATCCGTAAAGCGATGTTGTTGGTGCTTTTCTTCTAACCATGCAGGGAGTTGCTCTAAGGCAGCCTTGAAATGCCAAGTATTATGATTCGGGCTAAACCAACGGTCGCCCCCACAAAAATTGACCCGAAATACTTCGTATCCATTTTCTTGAATCGCTTCCCCCAATTTTCGGAAAAAAGGAGTAGCGACACCCTGTAAGAAAAGAAATTTTCTGGATGTCATTGTAAGTTTTCGGGCATCAATATTTATTTTAGGTACTAAGAGTATAGGTTATGGGGGTATTAAAGATCAACTTTTGTAGCTATTTAACCACAAAAACCCCGCTAAGCAGCTAACAACTTCGCTGGAGAAATCGCTAACTTCGTTTGCTTGTGGAGGATTTCCAACAAGATGATCGCTCGCTCCTCACCATCATAGCTCATGAAAATCCCATTCAGACCACGGAAGGGGCCTTCTGTTAGAATCACTACATCACCTTGATGGAAACGATCTAAATCAATCGCCCGCTCGCTGAGCGCTTGTTCATGGTATTTTAGATTGAGGATGAGCTCAGTTGGTACGATAGCAGGTTGTGGACCAAAGCGTACAAACTGACTGACTCCCTTGGTTGAGCGAATCGGTGCCCAATTATCCGCGAGTTCACTTAAGGCAATAAACAGATAGCGTGGGAATAGCGATTCTGTTTTTTTAACTAGCTTGCCCCGTTGCTTGCGAAGACGCTGAGCTAAAGGGCGATAAACTTCATAACCTTGTTTACTCAGCTCGATTTCTGCCAATTCATCTTTAAAAGGTTTACTAGTCAGTAAATACCACTGACGTTCAATGGGTTGGGAGAGCGGCATGATGAAAATTACCAGAAGATTAATTATTTTTAGGTTAAGGCTCTAAGCGACTGCCGTCAATTGCTTTTTTTTGTAATTAGTTTACAAATGCCGCCTAGGCTTGAACTAGGGTTTAGGTAGCAAACCAGCGATAGCTTTGTGCCAATTTAACCAAAACTACCAAAACTTAAGTGATCACTAGACAATAGTGAATGATTAAACAGGAGTATTTAGCCTAATGGAATCAAGCATTTTGCTAGCAGCAGAGGGGCTATCACGTTATTACCATGATCAAGCTGCTGTGGAAAATCTGAATCTACAATTACAAAAAGGGGAAGTTTTAGGTCTGTTAGGCCCCAATGGTGCGGGTAAATCGACAACTATGCAGATGCTGACGGGAAATCTTGCCCCGACCACTGGCTCGATCCAAATTAATGGCATTGATTTATTGGAAGCACCTCGCCAAGCCAAGCGACATTTGGGGTATTTACCGGAGCAGCCACCTGTTTATCGTGATCTGACCGTGCATGAATATTTGGAATATTGTGCAAAGCTACATGGTTTAAGAGGGGAAGCGCGGACTCAGGCTATTCATTTAGCGTCTGAGCGTTGCAGTTTAAATGAGGTACATCATCGCCTGATTGCTAATCTGTCCAAAGGCTATAAGCAACGAGTTGGCATTGCACAAGCCATTTTACATAGCCCCGCAGTAGTTATTTTAGATGAACCCACCGTTGGCTTAGATCCTTTACAAATTCGTGAAATTCGTAAGCTGATTCGTGAATTGGGGCAGGAGCATAGCGTCATTCTGTCTACCCATATTTTGCCTGAGGTTCAAGCTGTCTGTGATCGGGTACAAATTTTAAATCGTGGGCGCACAGTGTTTAATGATTCACTCAAAGGCATTACCTCCTTAGAGCAAGTATTTTTTGATTTAGTGTATCAAGATGACCCAGCCTTTGCAGATGAGGAGCTAGATGCATGAATATGATTTGGACTATAGCCACAACTGAACTGCGCCGCCTCTTCATTTCGCCTTTAGCTTGGAGCATTTTGGCGGTGGTACAATTTATTTTGGCTTGGATTTTTTTGTTGGGCTTGAATGAGTATATTACGCAAATCCAACCTGCGATGGTTGGGCGCGAGAATGCACCGGGTTTAAGCGATTTAGTCGTATCAGCTCTTTATTTATGGGCGGGGGTGATTATGTTGGCGGTCATGCCAGTATTGACTATGCGTTTACTGGCAGAAGAGCGCATGAATCAAACGCTAGCTTTACTCACGACCGCACCGATTTCGATCAGTCAGATTGTATTGGGTAAATATCTAGGCTTAGTTTTATTAATCATGATTATGATTGGCATGTTGACACTCATGCCCTTGTCTTTATCGCTAGGTACAGATTTAGATTGGGGTAAATTAGCAGCGGCTATTTTAGGTTTGTTTTTATTGCTGGCTTCTTTCGCAGCAGCTGGTTTATTTCTTTCATCATTAACACGCCAGCCAATTATTGCGGCTGTGAGCACGTTTGGCTTGTTATTATTTTTAATGGTGCTGTATATTTCGGGCAATTCTCAAGGGGCGGGGAGTGAGTTATTTATTTATCTCTCTCATTTTGGGCATTTTCTATCCTTTTTAGAAGGCTTATTTGATAGCAGTGATTTAGTGTATTACTTATTATTTATTATTAGTTTTTTACTACTCACGATCCGTAAATTAGATAACGAACGTTTGCAAAGGTAAGCCTAATGAAAATGACGAAAGCTGTGCATCGCTCGTTGGGTGTACAAAATGCAATTTTTTATCTTTTATTTTTGCTCATATTAGGCTTGCTGGCTTTTTTAAGCCGTGAGTTTCATTTTCAAGCGGATTGGACTTATGGGAATCGCAATAGTCTGACGGAGGCTACTCGCAATTTATTAGAGCAGACGGATCAGCCCCTTAAATTTGTCGCTTATATTCCTGATGATGCCATGTTGCAGGAACAATTGCGTAAATTGGTCGCAAAGTATCAGCGGGTAAAGCCGGATATTAGTTTGGAATTTGTGAACCCTGATTTGGATCCGGTACGTGCTAAGCAAGATGGTATTCAGTATGCAGGGCAAATGGTGATTCATTTAGGGGATCGTAGTGAGCTGGTTGAGCAAACAAGCGAATCAGTGATCGCGAATGCCATTCAACGTATGAGTCGTGGTACAGAGCGTTTAGTGGTGTTTTTAGAAGGGCATGGTGAGCGTGATCCCTTAGCAGCGACCTCTAATGGTTTATCTCAATTACTAGCCAACCTAGAGCGCAGTGGTTTTAAAATACAGCCGCATAATTTGGTACGGACGCAATCCATTCCAAACAATGCTCGCTTTTTAGTGATTGCTTCACCTCAAAAAGATTTGTTAGCGGGTGAGGTGGAGGTGATTAAAAGCTATCTTGAGCAGGGCGGGAATTTACTTTGGCTACAAGATCCGGGGGGGGTACACGGTTTAAAGCCACTGGCTGATTTATTAGGTTTAAAAGTGAGTGAAGGTACGGTGTTGGATGCGAATGAACAGCTGCATGCCGTATTAGGTGTTAGTCATCCTGCGGTGGTACCGGTGGTTGATTATGGACGTTCACCGATTGCTGAGAAACTGACCGGTTCACAAAGCTTATTTCCATTCTCAACCATGATTGAGCGTAACCCCGTCGAAGAGAAGCAGGCTTTAGTGTGGCAAACGGAGGAGTTGCTGACGACTTTGCCTAATAGCTGGTTAGAAACGGGCGCGATTGATGGTGCAGTCACCTATGAAGACGATAAAGGGGATGTACTCGGGCCGATTTCCATCGGTTTTGCGCTGACTCGTTTATTGGAGCAGCCTGAAGGGGCGCAAACAACTGAACCAGCCCATGCCAAACAAGAACGTCAACAGCGGGTCGTTGTGATTGGCGATAGTGATTTCTTAATCAATAGCTTTATTGGGCAAGGTGTGAATTTAGAGTTAGCGACGAATATTTTTAACTGGCTCAGTGCTGATGATAAGCTTTTAAATATTCAAGTGAATAATGCTCCTGATACTCATTTTACATTGGGTGAAACGAGTAGCTTTATGTTAGCGAGTTTCTTCCTGATGGTATTACCGTTGAGCCTCGTGAGTTTAGGGGCAATCATTTGGCTTAGACGGCGGAGACGATAGTTGATGGCCAGTTTATCGATGCGTCGTTTGGGATTAAATTTAGTTTTGCTGTTGGTGGTGCTGGGCTTGGCAGGTTTGGTCGCCTGGCAATTACAAGAGCGCGAGCAACAAGTACAAAATGCCCGTTTGTTGCCATTGACCCTAGCAGATCTCAATTCCATTGTGTTAGAGCGCCAAAACGAGGAGGGTACGAGTACATTAGAATTGAAGCGGGAGGGCGAGCAGTGGTCTTTGGTTCAGCCGGTGTTTGCAGAGGCTAACCCCATTAAAGTACGCCAATTAGCCACTGTATTGGATGAAAAAGTTGAAGCTAGCTATCCCCGTACTGATAAGGATTTAACCCGTTATGGCTTAGAGCCTCGTCAGCTCATGGTGAGCTTTAATGGCAGGCAATTAGTGTTTGGCAACACCAATCCGGTTTCTAATAACCGATATATTCTGAATGGTGAGCAAATTCAGTTAGTTAATGAGACGATCTACAACTTATTAACCGAGGATTGGGTTAATTTTATTGCTCTGCAATTAGTCCCTACAACTTGGCGCTTAACGGCGGTGCAATTGCCTGTAGGGTTTGCTGACTCCCCCCAGTTAGTGTCTGCTTGGCAAGCGGCTCAAGCGATCCGTGTGGAGGCCTTAGATCCACAAGCTATTTCCTCCGATCTGCAGAAAGTAGTTCTTAAAACTGCTACAGAAAGTAAGGAGCTGCTGATTCTTAATTTAAAGGATGAGTTGGTATTAGCGGATCCAGCAAAGCAAGTTGTTTATGTTTTGCCAATCTCACAAGCAGCGCAGTTGTTTCCTGCAAAAACAGGCTTAGAGACTGCACCAAACTAAGAACACTTACGTTGTAAGTGCTATTAATAAAACGTAAGATTCGGCAGATAGTTATTCATACTCTGTTCAACCTAAGTAGCAGTTAGCCTTTTAGTGGGTTATGGTGTTTTTTATGCAAAAACATGTATTTTTTGCATGTGCGGATTGATTGGCTAAGCTCTGCTAAGTTGTACTAGCGATAGTGACCACAGCTACGAACAAAGGTAGTCAACATGAAAATCACCAAAGGTCTAGATATACCTATTTCTGGACAGCCAGAACAAAAGATCTATGATCATCCAATGCCGACGACTCTCGCCGTATTAGGGCGTGATTTCCATGAATTAAAGCCTGCGCTGCAAGTTAAAGAGGGCGATGTCGTTAAAGCGGGGCAAATTCTATTTTCACATCGTAAACATGAGGGGGTTAACTTTACCGCGCCTTGTGGTGGCATTGTGAAAGCCATTAATCGTGGTGAAAAGCGAGTCTTGATTTCAGTTGTGTTACAAGTGGCGACGGATGAGGAGTTCGTCGATTTTGGGGCGCACAGTCCTGAGGCACTGGCTGATTTAGATGAAGCTAAGATTCGCCAAACCCTGCAAGCTTCTGGGCAATGGATTGGCTTTCGTACTCGACCTTATAGTTATGTCCCAGAGGCAGAGGCTAAGCCCGCCGCTATCTTTGTCACAGCGATGGATACTCGGCCTTTAGCAGCTGATCCTAAACTCATTTTGGCGGAATATTCAACCGCTTTTCAGCATGGTTTAACGGTACTTACACGCTTAAGTCCTCGGGTTTATGTCTGTCATGAATCTGGCTATACCCCTCCGAAAATTGCGAGCGCTCAGGTAATCTATCAGGATTTTGCTGGTGTGCATCCTGCGGGCTTGCCGGGAACGCATATCCATTTTTTAGAGCCAGCCAGTGAGCATCATTCGGTTTGGCATATCAATTATCAAGATGTGATTGCAATCGGCAAATTATTTACAACAGGGCGCTTGTTTGTTGAGCGAATTATTTCTTTAGCAGGACCTGAGGTCAAAAAGCCCCGTTTGATTCGTACTCGTTTAGGGGCAAATACCGATGGCTTGGTGAGTGGCGAATTAGTCACAGGTAAATATCGTGTGATTTCTGGCTCAGTGCTTGGTGGGCATGCCGCTAAAGACGCTACGGCTTATTTAGGCCGCTATGATTTACAGGTTTCGGTGATTTCTGAAGAGCAAGAGCGTGTTTTCCTGCATTGGTTGAATCCTTGGTTGGATCAATATTCTATGTTGAGAGTATTTTTAAAGCCGGGTTTGGATAAGCAACAGTTTTCAATGACTAGCACGCAAAATGGTAGTCATCGGGCTATGGTGCCCCTTGGTAATTATGAAGCGGTAATGCCCTTAGATATTTTGGCAACTCAATTACTGCGTTCTTTATTAGTGCGTGATACCGTCATGGCTCAACAGCTAGGTGCTTTAGAGTTGGATGAAGAGGATCTAGCGCTTTGCACTTTCGTCTGCCACAGCAAGTACGAATATGGTTCTGCGTTACGCGATTGCTTACGTATGTTGGAAAGAGGGGAATAGACGATGATAAAAAATTTGCGTAGGTGGTTGGATCAACGCGAACCGGATTTTATGCCCGCTGGGAAATACGAAAAGTATTTTAGCCTGTATGAAATGGTCGATACGCTGCTGTATAGCCCGCCTAATCGAACCACTAGTTCACCGCATGTACGGGATGCTTTAGACTTAAAGCGAGTGATGGGCTATGTGTGGCTTGCGACTTTTCCGGTCATGTTTATGGCTTGCTATAACACGGGCTTGCAAGCGAATTTGGCGTTGCAGTCGATGGGTTTAGAGCAAGGAGCCGGTTGGCGCGGCTCTATTCAAAGCTTATTCGGATTTGACCCTAATAGCTTCTTTGATAATTTCTTTCACGGCCTTTTATATTTTTTACCCATGTATATGACCACTTTTATTGTTGGTGGTATTGCTGAGGTAATCTTTGCTTTGGTGCGTGGGCATGAGGTGAATGAAGGCTTTTTTGTTACTTCGATTCTCTATACTTTGACTTTGCCACCAGCCACACCTCTGTGGATGGTAGGGGCGGGGATTTTGTTTGGTGTCATCATCGGGAAAGAGGTTTTCGGCGGTACGGGTAAGAATTTTATTAATCCGGCTTTGGCGGGGCGTGCCTTTTTATTCTTTGCCTATCCTTCGTATATGTCGGGTGATCTAGTTTGGGTTGCAGTTGATGGTTATTCTGGAGCAACGGCTTTATCAACTGGTGCCGCGAGTGGAATGGCTGGTATTTATGAAAGTGGTTTAACTTGGTGGGATGCTTTCATTGGTTTAGAGCCGGGATCTATTGGTGAAACTTCAACTTTGGCCGTTTTCATTGGTGGGGCATTCTTACTTTATACGGGCATTGCGAGCTGGCGGATTGTTTCCGGTGTAATGTTCGGCATGATTATGACCACGATTTTGCTGAATACCATTGGCAGTGATACTAATCCGATGTTTGCGATGCCTTGGTGGTGGCATTTAGTGTTGGGTGGCTTTGCTTTCGGGATGATGTTTATGGCGACCGACCCCGTGACAGCTGCTCATACGAATGCGGGGCGTTGGTGGTTTGGGGTTTTGATTGGTTTTATGGTGATTCTCATTCGGGTGGTCAATCCAGCTTTCCCTGAGGGTATGATGCTCGCCATTTTGTTTGGCAATATGTTTGCACCCTTGATTGATTATGCTGTGATGAAAGTGAATATTAAGCGTCGTCTCAAGCGTCAACTAAGATCTGCGGAGGTGAAAGCATGAGTGTAATCAGTGAAGTTTTAGCCCTACCCAATGACAGCCGGAAAAAAACCTTTATTGTGGCTTTTGTTTTATGCTTGATCTGTTCAATCGCAGTGTCTTCAGCAGCTGTATTGCTTAAACCCATCCAAGACAAAAATAAGCAATTAGATAAGCAACGTAATATTGTTGCCATTGCCGATTTGGCCAAAGAGGGTATGTCGGTGAATGAAGCCTTCCAGCAAGTTGAAGCTAAGGTAGTCGATTTACAAACTGGCGATTACGTGGATGATATTGATCCAGCAACTTTTGATGCGCGAGCCGCAGCTGTTGATCCCAAGCAAAATGTGGTACTGACTAAAGAGCAAGATATTGCTTCGATTAAGCGCCGTGCTAAGTATGCAACCGTGTATTTGGTGAAGGATCAACAGGGGCGGCTAGAAAAAATTATCTTACCAGTTTCTGGCTATGGTTTGTGGTCAACGCTGTATGGCTTTTTAGCTTTGCAGGGGGATGCGAATACTATCATCGGTTTGGGCTTTTATGAGCATGCCGAAACACCGGGCTTAGGGGGGGAGGTTGATAACCCTAATTGGAAAGCACAATGGGTCGGCAAAAAGGTGTTTGATGAGCAAGGCCAGATCGCTATTCATGTGACCAAAAGTCCTGTTGCCGAGAATGACCCTCGTGCTGTTTATGATGTAGATGCTTTGTCAGGAGCTACTTTAACCAGTAATGGTGTGAATAATTTAGTGCGTTTTTGGGTTGGGCCAGATGGTTTTGGACCTTATCTACAAAAAATACGTCAAGGAGCTGGAGCATGAATACCGAAACTCGTAAGGTTCTGCTAGGGCCTTTATTTGACAATAACCCCATCACTTTACAGATTCTAGGTATTTGTTCAGCTTTAGCTGTTACGAGTTCCATGAGTACTGCTTTGTTGATGTCACTCAGTTTAACGCTGGTGACGGCATTCTCGAATATGTTCATCAGTACAGTGCGTAACCAAACACCCAGTAGTATTCGTATTATTGTGCAGATGACGATTATCGCCTCTTTAGTTATTGTAGTGGATCAAATTTTACGAGCCTATGCCTTTGATACCTCTAAGCGCTTATCAGTATTTGTGGGTTTGATCATTACCAATTGCATTGTGATGGGGCGTGCTGAGGCCTTTGCTATGCAGAATCCTCCGGGGATTAGTTTCCTTGATGGGATTGGGAATGGCTTAGGTTATAGCCTAATTCTAATGACCTTGGCTTTTATACGTGAGTTATTCGGTGCAGGTTCTTTATTTGGTTATCAGTTGATTCCGCTCTTAAAAGATGGGGGCTGGTATGTACCGAATGGCCTATTGCTATTGCCACCGAGTGCATTTTTCCTGATTGGGATTTTAATTTGGATTTTACGAACTAAAAAACCAGAACAGAAAGAAGTCGCTGAATTTAGGATTCATGAACCTGCTAAAGGGGAGTACCACTAATCATGGAAGGCTTACTGAGTTTATTTGTTAAATCAGTTTTCATTGAAAATATGGCGCTCACTTTCTTTTTGGGGATGTGTACATTTATTGCAATCTCCAAAAAAATTGAAACCGCTATTGGCTTAGGTATTGCTGTAGTGATTGTGCAGGCGATCACTCTGCCCGTGAATAATATTATTCTCAATGTATTTTTAAAGGAGAATGCGCTTATTCAAGGGGTTGATCTACGCTTTCTAGGGCTGATTACTTATATCGCGGTTATTGCCGCGATTG
>JBJOOT010000037.1:0-22614 GCA_046051185.1 Pseudomonadota bacterium
GAAGCGAGTGCTCCAAGTCGAGCAGTTTTATTTAGAACTCCCATCTTACTATTATTAGCTGCTATCACGGGCTTGACCTTCTTTTCGGAGGGCACTTTGGAAATGTGGTCAGCGGTGTATTTGCGTTTATCTTTAGATTTACCCACCCTTGTTGGCGCTGCAGGGCCTGCCGTTTTTCATTTTGCTATGATGGTGGGGCGCTTGGGTTCGGGTTGGATTTTAATACATTGGCGGCGACGTTGGGTTTTGCGTATCTCAGGCCTTATGGCGGCGGTTGGCATTTTGCTGTCGGTGAGTAGTTTATATCCGCCGATTATTCTAATGGGTTTTTTAATAGCGGGCTTGGCATTAGCGGCGGTTGTGCCCATTGTGTTTTCTTTGGCGGGTGATATTGCTCCAAAACAAGCAGGGCAAGTGATTTCAGTGATTACGATTTTGGGGTATATCGGCTTTTTATTAGGCCCATCCTTGATTGGAACTCTAGCTGATTTAATGGGTTTGCGGTTAGCCTTATTAGCTTTAGGAGTCGCTGGCATGGGGGTTGTGCTAATGAGCTTTAAAATTCAGCATCCGGCTTTAGATCAGCGCTAAATTCATCAGTATAGGGCTTAGTTCATACTTAAAATAATCGTCGCTAGCCCGCATTCCACGTGAGTTTCAGCCGTGTATTTTGCCCCTTTCTAAGCATTCTCTGGTATAATACTTGCCTCTGTCTTAAATGGTCGAACAATAAATATGGCTGATTTCGCCAAGGAAATTATTCCGGTTAATCTGGAAGATGAAATGCGTCAGTCCTATCTGGACTATGCGATGAGCGTTATCGTCGGGCGTGCCTTGCCTGATGTACGGGATGGTTTAAAACCCGTTCACCGCCGTGTGCTTTATGCGATGAGTGAGTTAGGCAATGACTGGAATAAACCTTATAAAAAATCAGCGCGGGTCGTTGGTGATGTGATCGGTAAATACCATCCTCATGGAGATACGGCAGTCTATGATGCAGTCGTGCGTATGGCTCAGCCTTTCTCTTTGCGCTATATGCTGGCGGATGGTCAAGGTAACTTCGGCTCGGTGGATGGCGATGCACCCGCAGCAATGCGTTATACCGAAGTACGCATGTCAAAAATTGCGCATGAACTGTTAGCCGATATTGATAAAGAAACGGTCAACTTCGTCCCTAACTATGATGGGGCTGAACAAGAGCCCGCTGTATTTCCTACGCGAGTACCGAATCTATTAGTGAATGGCTCATCTGGGATTGCAGTGGGAATGGCAACTAATATCCCACCCCATAATCTCACGGAAGTCGTCAATGCTTGCTTAGCACTGATCAATAATCCTGAGTTAGAAATTGATGATTTGATGGAATATGTGCCTGGGCCGGATTTCCCGACAGCAGGGATTATCAATGGTTCGCGCGGGATTCGAGAGGCCTATCACACAGGGCGTGGGCGGATTTATGTGCGGGCGCGGGCTGAGGTTGAAACCCATGAAAAAACAGGGCGTGAAACCATTGTTGTGCACGAACTGCCGTATCAGGTCAATAAAGCGCGTCTTTTAGAAAAAATTGCCGAATTAGTTAAAGAAAAGAAGATCGAAGGTATTTCTGAGCTGCGTGATGAGTCGGATAAAGACGGCATGCGGATGGTGATTGAGGTTAAGCGCGGCGAATCTGCTGAGGTGCTACTCAATAATCTGTATAAACAAACACAAATGCAAACCGTGTTTGGTATTAATATGGTGGCTTTGGTGGATGCACAACCGAAGCTGCTTAATTTAAAACAAATTCTTGAAGCTTTCTTGCGGCATCGCCGTGAGGTTGTGACACGCCGGACGATTTTTAATCTGCGTAAAGCCCGTGAGCGTGCGCATATTTTAGAAGGTTTAGCGGTTGCGCTGTCTAATATTGATGAAATCATTGCTTTAATTAAACAAGCGGCTAGTCCTGCTGAAGCGAAAGACGGCTTAATGGCGCGGGGTTGGAGCACAGGGATTGTCTCTGAAATGCTAACCCGCTCAGGCGCGGATCTGTCCCGCCCTGATGATTTAGATGCTGCTTTAGGTTTACGTGAAGGCCAGTATTGGCTCTCGGAGGCTCAAGCACAGGCCATCCTTGATCTGCGGCTACATCGCTTAACGGGCTTAGAAAAAGATAAAATCCTTGAAGAATATCGTGAGCTATTAGAGCGAATTGCCGATTTGCTGGATATTCTGAGTAACCCTGAGCGCTTAATGCAGGTGATTCGTGATGAATTACTGGAGCTACGTGAAGCTTATAGTGATCAGCGCCGCACTGAAATTAATGTAATTGGTGAGGACTTAAGTCTTGAAGATTTAATCGCCGATGAAGAGGTGGTGGTGACGCTTTCTCATGAAGGGTATGCCAAAGCTCAGCCTTTGGATACTTATCGCGCTCAGCGCCGTGGTGGACGTGGTAAAGCTGCTACGACCATGAAGGAAGAAGATTTTATTGAGAAACTCTTTGTAGCCAGCACGCATGACACGATCTTATGTTTCTCTAGTCGTGGACGCATGTATTGGCTCAAGGTTTATCAATTGCCTCTCGCAAGCCGTAATTCGCGAGGGCGGCCGATGGTTAATCTCTTGCCTTTGGAAGAGGGAGAGCGGATCAATGCGATTCTACCGATCCGTGAGTATGAGGCGGGTAAGTTTATTTTCATGGTGACTTCGAATGGCACCGTGAAAAAGACACCACTGCAAGAATTCTCCCGTCCACGGAATGCTGGGATTATCGCCATTGATTTGCGGGATGACTATTTAGTCGATGTTGCGCTTACCAATGGTGAAAATGAAGTCATGTTGTTTACTTCAGCGGGTAAAGCCATTCGTTTCCCTGAATCGGATGTACGGGCGATGGGGCGTGGTGCGGCCGGTGTGCGCGGGATTAAATTAGAGGATGATCAACAGGTCAATGCCCTGATTATTCTTGGTGAAGGTGAGATTCTAATAGCGACCGAAAATGGTTACGGTAAGCGGACTCGTGTGGATGAGTTCTTAGCTCAAGGTCGTGGCGGGATGGGGGTGATTGCGATTCAAACTTCTGAGCGAAATGGCTGTGCTATTGGTGCGGTACAAGTCACGGAAGGGAATCAGATCATGCTCATTACCGATGGTGGGGTATTGGTACGCACGCCCGTTGCGCAGGTGTCTTTAGTGGGGCGTAATACGCAAGGTGTAACTTTAATTCGCTTAAATGAAGGCGAAAAATTAGTACAAATTGCCCCGATTTTGAGCACGGGCGATGAAGAGACCGAAGCCGACGACTCTGAACTCAATACTGGACTCAATGCCGCTGCAGATAGTATGAGTGAATAAAGCTATTGAGCGACTAGCTGTCTATCTTGTGTAGACAGCTAGTCGCTCGTCTAATTAGGCGGCTCTAGCCATCGGCTGAGCCAATTCACTAAAATCCACGCCAAGCCTATGCAAAAGATTTAAAGTCATACGAGCGGTTGCCCCCCAAAGTAGTTCGCCATCATATTCCTTAAAATAAACCACAGGCACATTCGTACCTTTTAAGTCACGTAAGCGTAACTCATGATGCTCGGGGTTAGCGAGCCAAGTTAAGGGGATGGTAAACGCCCGATCGACCTCACTGCGCTGTAAGTGTAGGGCATAAGGCCAAGGTACTTGTCCAACAATCGGCGTAATTTTGAAATTACTAATACTGTGATGTGGGCTTAAATGCCCTAAAATATTGACATCGTGTGGAGCAATACCAATTTCTTCCTGTGCTTCTCGCAAAGCAGTCCGATATAAATCAGTATCTTGGGGATCACGCTTACCTCCAGCAAAAGCGACCTGACCACTATGCCGATCGCGCTCTGAGCGGGCGCGGCGAATATAGAGTAAATGCCATTCATCGCGTAGACGTACAAAGGGAACGAGTACCGCCGCATCACGGAATTGATCGCCGATTAAATGACTGGGTACATCGAAACTACGAGCCGCGCTAAAATGCGAGCTAATCGGTTGTAAGCGCTTACTAATTTCTTGCGCAGTTAATTTATCCAAAGCATGCATGCTAAATCCTAGTGTTTTAAGCGAGTTTTAATTGTTTTAAATGGCGGGCAGATCCAAGGCTAGGATGGCAACGGTAGCGACTACTAGAAAGATTCCAAGCAGATGACGCTACTGTTACACTGCCTACGCTTTTTTATTGCCCATTTCATTGAAACCCATTCGATGGGTATTAATTCCTATTGTAATCTGTTAAGGATCGACCTGATGAGCCAAATCGAAAATGTTCGCCTTCAAACCACCGGCAATGTGTATTTTGAGGGTAAATGTGTCAGTTTTACCTTTTTCACTGCCGAAGGGACTCGTAAAAGTATTGGCGTTATTCTGCCAGCGACGCTTACCTTCGGTACGGCTGCTCCAGAAGTGATGGAGCTTCAGCAAGGACATTGCCGTGTACGCTTAGCCGGTAGCGAGCAATGGCAGGATTATACCGGTGGGCAATCCTTTTCAGTCGGTGCTAATACCTCATTTGATATTGAGGTCTTAGAACCCACTCATTATATCTGCCATTACGGCTAGTTTTCCGATAGTTTTGCATCCTTTCATGTAAGCTGGATGTAAAGGATGCAATTATTTTGTTGTAAGCTTGAACTTTTGCGCTAAGAATTTTATCAGCTCCGGTTCGTCCCATTCTAAACCACCAAAATATTGATAACGCAGCCGCCCTTGGCGATCAATAATATAAGTGCTCGGGAAGGCTTGCAGTTGCCAAGCCTCGGTTAGGCTGCTGCTCGTATCCACAAGTACAGGATACTCCGCAGGCACATGTTCTAAGAAGGTTTGAATGTCTTTTAGTTCCTCACCGACATCAACACTGAGTACAATGAACTCATCTTTGGAAAATTGCTCTTGTAAATTGTTCAGTGAGGGAATCTCTTTGATACAAGGCGGACACCAAGTCGCCCAAAAATTTAAGAGCACGACTTTACCACGATAATCCTTTAAATCTTGTATTTTTCCAGTTAAGTCAGGTAAGCGTAAATCGGGGGCTAGCGATTGAGTCGGATGTTTTTCTAAGGGTGGCTCATCCAGTTTGCTCGTATTTGCGGTATTAGCAGGTACAGCTAGAGGTTGTGGTTTAAGCGCGGTTTTCGCTAAAGTATCCAAGGCTTGGGTGAATTGTGCTGGAAATACACTCAGCTGTAGCAGTTCTTCTTCTGAATCCGCTTGGCCTTGTAAAAAGCCATCCGTCGTATCATTCATGAGTTCCGAATAAACGGTACTGCCACTTTGTTCTAAGGCGGTGACTAAAGACTCCATCTTTTCTAATTGTGGTGTGTCCGTGGTTTGGAATAGATAGATGGGTAATTTAAGTTTGGGCGCAGCATTCTTAGTTGGCCAATGGGGATAAGCTAAAACCAAGCCAGCTAATTGTGTCGATTGACCGCGAAGCTCTTGCCATGTACTCAAACCTTCTAATACTGCTGTCGCACTCTCGCCAATACCAAAAATATACAGCTTATCTTTAGCTTGACTGGGCAAGGAGGCCTCGATTAATTCAGCCAGTGCTGCGGGTTTTAAGTCCTTTGCTATCGTTGGCTTGGCGGCTTGTTTTTTGGATTTTGCCTGTAAGGGGGTTAACCATATTTCTAAATCATGCCTAGCTAATTGCTTGGCTAAATTAAAATCGGCCTCTTGAGTTGCTGCGCTAGAAAACCACAAGATACGTTGTGAGGCCTGACCAAAGCGATGAATCGAGGTTTCCATTTGACCGGATAAGGGGACAGTGACAGTTTCATCAGCCGTCTCAGCAGACAGGCAAGGATTTATCAAGCTGCCTATCATCAATACAGCAAACACTAAATACTTTGTTCGGATCATTTGATGTTCTATAAGATTAATTAAGCCCTGCAGGTAGCCTACTCTAGGCTACCTAGCAGAATTGTACATTATTCCCTGATCAAGACAGGGCATAATTAACGCTTATTGAGCTTGATTGGCTTTTTCAGGCAGGACTTGTGGATTACAGAGGTCTTTAAGATTCTTTTCCATTTCAGCAATTTTATCAGCCCGCTCTTTGGCGGTGAGAATTTTTTCTTCATTCTCACTTGAGCGCCAACGAATCACTGGATTAGCCAATAATTGCTTTAAAGAAGTCTTTTGCTGCTCACAGAACTGACGATGCTTATCCTCGTTCTTGCTGCCTTCATTTTTGGCCTGATCGAGTTCATTTTTAGCCGGATCTTTATTGTCATCCTCCGACTTAGCACTCGTTGCTTTTTCGGCTTGTTTGGCTTTACCACTTGATAAACCAATATCTTGGGCAATGTCCTTGGCTTTGGATGAATCAGGCGGTGGGGTTTGTGTGTAATGCACAGTACCTGCGGCATCTGTCCATTTGTAAATTTCGGCCTCTACGCTCGTTATCATGCAAGATAAAAGAGCGGTTAGTGCACAGAGTTTAATGACGGTTTTTTTCATAATAGCTAGGCCTCTGCGTAAGGGTTGGGTAATCGCTAGATTTTTTATGCGTTCTTATTTTAAATTTGGGTTTATAAAAATATTTTATTTTCTAATTATCACATGAAATGAGTGTAAACAGACAGGCTGATCGTCGGATTTAAAGCTAAGCTTGGGTAAATAATTAGCCATTTGAGGCGGGTTACTAAGAAAAACTGTAGTAAACCCTTAGGTGAGCCAAGTTTTAGGCAAGAACTAGGTGGCAGACACAAACACCACCTAGTCGGAACTAGCAAAACTCGAGTAGGTCTTACATACGTTCAAAGACAGCAGCAATACCTTGACCGCCACCAATACACATGGTCACTAAGGCATATTTACCATTGATGCGTTGTAATTCATATAAGGCTTTGGTCGCAATGAAAGCACCAGAACAGCCGATAGGGTGACCTAAGGCAATCGCGCCACCATTTGGATTCGTCTTGTTCATGTCTAAACCTAAACCGCGTGCAACGGCAATTGCTTGAGCTGCAAAAGCTTCGTTAGATTCGATGACATCCATTTGATCTAAAGACAAACCTGCTTTTTTCAGAGCTTGCTTAGAGGCAGGAATAGGGCCTTCACCCATTACATCATTCGGGACACCCGCAACCGCATAAGAGACTAAGCGAGCGATAGGCTTTTGCCCTGCATTGGCAGCTACATCAGCGGCAGCTAAAACGAAGAATGCGGCACCATCATTGATACCAGAGGCATTACCCGCAGTAACCGTACCATCTTTCTTGAACGCTGGGCGCATTTTAGCCAAGGTTTCAACAGTAGTATCCGCTTTCACATGCTCATCGGTATCAAAAACCACTTCACCTTTACGGGTTTTCAGGGTAATGGGCAGAATTTGTGATTTGAAACGGCCTTCTTTAATAGCATTGGCTGCACGACGTTGTGATTCCGCCGCTAAAGCATCTTGCTCTTCGCGCGTAATGCCCCATTTAGCCGCTAAGTTTTCTGCCGTGATGCCCATATGACCAACCCCAAAAGGATCGGTTAAGGTGGCAACCATCATATCAATCATGCTGGTATCGCCCATACGTGCACCATTACGCATCGCAGCAGACAGATAGCCAGAGCGAGACATGACTTCAACACCACCACCAATACCGTAGTCATAATCGCCAAGCATAATGCCTTGTGCGGTCGTGACGATTGCTTGTAAGCCAGAGCTACACAGGCGGTTCACCGCCATCGCAACGGATTCCATAGATAAGCCTGCTTGAATAGAGGCTACCCGTGCTACATAAGGGAAACGAGATTCAGTAGGGATGGTATTGCCTACTGTTACATAATTAATTTGCGCAGGATCAACGCTAGAACGTTGTACTGCTTCTTTCATGACTTGACCCGCTAAATCAGCAGGTTCGATACCGCTTAAACTTCCACCAAAAGCACCAATAGCAGAACGTACAGCACTTAATACAACAACATCACGGCTCATTACACTTCTCCTTGCATGGGTTATTCTGACCCGTCCTCAACGCCTGCACAGCATAGCCGAAAAACTTGCGCGTTGCAGCAACTAACAATAGCGGCTAATCATTATCCATTTGTTTGAACATCAGTGGGTAAGCTGGTTTATCAGGTGGGATGACTAAACCGTACAAAGCGTGGTGCTTCTGTCATTACAAAAGACTTAAATTCACGGGCAATGGGTGACAACCGTTTGCCTTTTCGCATCACGACATACCAATGTCGCCGAATTGGAAAATTTTCTACTGCTAAGATCACTAAGCGTCCACTGTCTAGTTCGGGTTGAATGGTATGCATAGAAACTATCCCTAAACCCAAACCTGCCCCGACGGCATGTTTAATGGTTTCATTACTACGCATTTCTAGGGTAGTTTGGTAGCTTATATGGTGTTTATGTAAATGGCGCTCAATGGTACTGCGCGTACCCGAGCCTTTTTCACGAACAATAAAACGTTCAGCCACTATCTCAGTTAAGAGTAAAGGCCGTTTGAGTCTAGCGAGTGGATGCGCTGCTGCTGCAATCACGACCAATGGGTTTTCCATGAAGCGCTCTGCTTGTAAACCATGCCCTTTGGGGGGTTCGCCCATAATGACCATATCCGGCTCATGGTTTTCTAATTGATTCAAGAGCGTATTTCGATTGCCTACATCCAGCGTAATATTGATATTTTCGTGTCGTTGTGAAAATTCCGCGAGTAATTGGGTCACGAAATAATTGGCAGTTGTGACGACTGAAATAATTAAATGCCCACCTTTAGTTCCTTTTAGCTCTTTCATCACCCCTAACATATCATTATGGGCTTGTAACACGCGGCTGGCATAATTTTGCACCTCTTTGCCAATCGGCGTGAGGCACATTTTTTTCCCTTGACGCTCAAATAAAACCAAGCCGCTTTCATCTTCTAATTGCTTGATCTGCATAGAAACAGCGGGCTGAGTCATAAATAACTTTTCCGCTGCACGGGTATAACTTTCGTATTGCGCCACCGCTTCAAAAATACGGATTTGGCTTAGCGAATAGGACACAGGGGCGTTCCTTAAAAAACATAAGCTTTACTTATATTTACATATTTTATTATTGAGTTTCAATTATAAAAACGGTTTGCCATACTAAACCATCAACACAGTTTGCTTGTTGCTTAGGCAATTTTTTCTATTAAGCTAGTTGGAGAGGCTCAGTTCATGGCAGTTAAAAACTACAGCGCAGGTGTTAAAGAATACCGCGAAACTTATTGGATGCCGGATTATACCCCGAAAGACACCGACATCTTGGCTTGCTTCAAGGTGACACCACAGCCGGGTGTGCCGCGTGAAGAAGTTGCCGCTGCGGTTGCTGCTGAATCCTCTACGGGTACTTGGACAACCGTGTGGACCGACCTATTGACTGACCTCGATTACTACAAAGGGCGTGCCTACGCCATCGAGGACGTGCCGGGGGATGACACTTGTTTCTATGCTTTTGTCGCTTACCCGATTGATCTGTTTGAAGAGGGTTCTGTCGTTAATGTCATGACCTCTTTAGTCGGCAATGTATTCGGCTTCAAAGCCTTGCGGGCGCTACGGCTAGAAGACATTCGCTTCCCGATTGCTTATGTGATGACTTGTAATGGCCCTCCTCAAGGGATTCAGGTCGAGCGCGATATTCTCAATAAATACGGTCGGCCATTATTGGGGTGTACCATCAAGCCGAAATTGGGTTTATCCGCTAAGAATTATGGGCGTGCTTGTTATGAAGGTTTGCGCGGTGGCTTAGATTTCACCAAAGACGATGAAAACGTCAATAGTCAACCCTTCATGCGCTGGCGGCATCGTTTTGATTTCGTCATGGAGGCCATCCTTAAAGCTGAAGCTGAAACCGGCGAGCGTAAAGGCCATTATCTAAACGTAACCGCTCCAACCGCTGATGAAATGATGCGTCGTGCCGAGTATGCCAAAGAAATTGGCGCACCGATTATTATGCATGATTACATCACGGGAGGATGGGCAGCTAATACTCAATTGGCGCAATGGTGTCAGAACAATGGCATGTTATTGCATATCCATCGGGCGATGCATGCTGTATTGGATCGCAACCCACACCACGGCATTCACTTCCGCGTCCTGACCAAAATTTTACGTCTATCCGGTGGTGATCACCTGCATTCTGGTACGGTGGTCGGCAAGCTGGAAGGCGACCGTCAAGCTACTTTAGGTTGGATCGACCTTATGCGGGATAAATACATTAAGGAAGACCGTTCACGCGGTATTTTCTTTGACCAAGATTGGGGGGCTATGCCCGGAGTTTTCCCAGTCGCTTCCGGTGGTATCCATGTTTGGCACATGCCTGCTTTAGTGAATATCTTTGGTGATGATTCCGTCTTACAATTTGGCGGTGGTACTTTAGGGCATCCGTGGGGCAATGCGGCAGGTGCGGCAGCTAATCGGGTTGCGGTTGAGGCTTGTGTCGAGGCTCGTAACCGAGGCCGTGAAATCGAGAAAGAAGGTAAGGACATTCTTATGCATGCCGCCAAGTCTAGCCCTGAGCTGAAGATGGCTATGGAAACTTGGAAAGAAATCAAATTCGAGTTCGATACCGTTGACAAACTGGACGTGGTACATAAGTAATTATTGTTGACTACCCCCCCATCCCCCGCCCTTTCCCCGCAAGGGGTGAAGGGAGCAAGGGAAGGGTTTAAAGCCAAATTTTGGAGTTTATGAACATGAGTAGTATGCAAGACTACAAATCAAGCTTGAGTGATGCCGGCAGCCGCAAGTTTGAAACTTTCTCTTATTTGCCCGCGATGACCGCCGAGCAGACCCGCCAGCAAATCCAATACATCGTCAACAAAGGCTGGAATCCGTCCATCGAACACACCGAACCTGAAAATGCTTCCGGTAGCTATTGGTATATGTGGAAACTACCGATGTTTGGTGAAACCAATGTGGATCGCATTCTGGAAGAGCTGAACAATTGCCATGTAGCCCACCCGAATAACCATGTACGCTTGCTAGGATTGGATAATTACGCGCAATGTGCGGGAGCTTCGATGGTTATTTTTCGGGGTAAGACGGTTTAAAGAACCCCCTCCCGACCCTCCTTATCAGGGGAGAGAGCAAGAGGAAGGTTGCTTTCTCCTGTTCCTCCCCTGATAAGAGGAGGGTTGGGGAGAGGTTCTTCCATAAGGAGTTCAATTCATGTCCCAAAAGCCCGATCGTTACATCGGCATCGATAATGAGATCAACGGTGGCATGACCACGATTGGCAAAATCATCCGTGATGCTTGGGTCTTTGGTCTGATTCCTGAAACCGAGACCTGCCAAAACTGGAATTTGGCGGGGCTTGATGCCTTGCTGCAAAAGGTCAATGCTGAGTGGGACAAATATGGTTGTTTGGTCAGCCATTTGCCCGCTGATTTAGCTGAGCGCCATCAGCGTATCCACGGTGCTGCTATCGAAGACGCCCGTGCCAAGGGCTGGTCGGGTGAGCATGAAACCGATGATGAAGATTAAGAGGATTAGCCATGTCTGTATCCGTTGACCCCAATCAATATCGGATTAAACACGAACCCTATTACCAAGCGGTTGGCGACGAAATCGTGCTCTACGAAGCTGCCTACAGCGCACGGATGCCGATGATGCTTAAAGGCCCCACAGGTTGTGGGAAATCACGCTTTGTTGAATACATGGCATGGCGGCTTGAGCGCCCATTGATTACCGTAGCCTGTAATGAAGACATGACCGCCTCGGACTTGGTAGGGCGTTTCCTACTCGATAAAGACGGCACTAAATGGCAAGACGGCCCACTGGCAACGGCTGCCCGTATCGGTGCAATCTGTTACTTAGATGAAGTGGTGGAAGCGCGGCAAGATACCACCGTCGTCATCCACCCCCTGACCGATCACCGCCGTACTTTGCCCTTGGATAAAAAAGGTGAATTGATCCAAGCTCACCCCGATTTTCAGTTAGTGATTTCCTACAACCCCGGCTACCAAAGCCTGATGAAGGATCTGAAGCAATCCACCAAGCAGCGGTTTGGCGCACTCGATTTCGATTATCCACGGGAAGCGATTGAAGTGGCGATTGTTGCCAAAGAATCCGGCGTGGATGAAAAGACGGCGGCGAAGTTGGTACAAATTGCTCACCGCGCCCGCAACCTGAAAGGTCATGGTCTGGATGAGGGGATTTCCACCCGTTTGCTGGTGTACGCAGGGCAATTGATTGGCAAAGGCATTGCGCCGCAAGCCGCGTGTACTATGACCATGGTGATACCGCTAACGGATGATCCCGATATGCGGGATACGCTGAATGCAGCGGTACAGACGTTCTTTGGATAGGAACAAGGCATGGCAATCCATCTGGAAGAATATCGGGAGTTTCTCGAAAAACTAACGCCGCGTGTGCGTGATGTCCTCGATGGTTCATATCAGGAAGCCAGCCGCGTCATGTCGCCTGCCGGACTGCAGGATTATCTGGATGGTGCAAAAGCCATCCAGAAACTGGGGCGCGGTGAAGATCTGATCATTACCTATTTGCAGGAAATGCCCGCTGTTGCCAAAGAATGCGGCGAAGACATTATCCCCGATGTGGTCACGGCTGCGATGAAACTGTCTTCGATGGTATCAGGTGAAGTGATTACCCTAATGCTCTCCAGCCTGCCCACCGCTTCGCGCCATCTGGGGGATGCGGAATTGGTGCGCGGCTACCTGAGTTTCATCCACCAGTTTTCTTCCACAGCGGCACGTGGTTTGCGCCCGATGCTGAATCATATGGATGAACTGCTTTCCAAACTCACCTTGAGCGGCTTACGGCGTTGGGCAAACTTTGGGGCACAAGCTTATCGACGAGATTTCAATAACCTCACCAAGTATTTTGATCTGGAGTCGGCGGATAGTCGTGCCACGCTGCAGAAAGAGCGCCGTGGGGTGTTGTTTGTCAAAACTCAGCGCAAATTGAATTTCTACCTACGTGCCTTGTGGGGGAGGGATTTCTTTCTGCGCCCAACCGGAGCGGATTCTAGCGATTTTCGCCCCTATATCGAACACCGCATTTTTCACCTGCCGGATGCAGTGGATGACCTCGGCGATATTCCGGGGCTGGAATTGTACCGTGCCACTGCTGCGCACATGGCCGCGCATTTGATGTATACCCGCAAAGCCTTGTCAGCGGAACAACTCAGCCCCGCGCAACTGTTTTTCATCGGTTTCATGGAGGATGTACGGGTCGAATACAAGGCTACACAGGTCTTCCCCGGCTTGAAAACCTTGTGGAGCCGGCTGCTGACCGCGAATTATGACGGTACAGTGGAGCACCCAACCATGCGTTTATTGGAAAGTCTGGCTTTGATGCTATTGGATGACCAAGTGCAAAGCGTCGGGGATGAGGCACTTGCTGCATTTGCTGCCAAGTTCCACGCGAATATTGCCGAAAAACAGGATGATGGGCAGTTTTCGTGGTTGATGGGGGTCGAACTCTATAATTTGTTTGCTGGGCGGCGCGAAGTACCTAGTTTGCGTATTTTGGAACGTATTCGTATCCCATACCGCGATGACAACCGTTATATCTGGACATTGGAAGCTATAAGTGATCAGGGCTTTGAATACCTCCCAGCCAGCCAGCGGCAGCTACGTCGTCAGGTCAGTGTGATGGAAATGGCCAATGAGGTGGATTGTGAACTAGCGGGCGATGATGCACAGGAAATCTGGACCTGTGCCACCGAGATGTACCCTTACGAGGACGATCTGGAAAACACCGAGAGTTTCAACCAGCTCTGGGGTAAAGAGCCTGTTTCGGAACCCTTTCATTATCACGAATGGGATTACCATATCCAGTTGCATCGCCCTGATTGGGTGACAGTGTACGAACGTCGCCAGCAACGCGGCGATCCTGAGGAGATTCGGGCGATTATTGACGCTTACCGCCCCGTGGTACATCGTATCAAGCAAATTATCGATTTACTCACTCCCGTAGGGGTGCAACGCCAGCGTGGTTTGGAAGACGGCGACGAAATCGACCTCAATGCCGCCGTGGATGCAATGATTGCCATCCGCATGGGCACACAACCTAGCCCACGTATTACCCTACGTAATGTGATTAAAAACCGCGATTTGGCAGTGTTGGTATTGCTGGATTTGTCGGCATCCACTCATGAGATGCTGCAAGGTTCAGACAAGACTGTGCTGCAACTGACCCGCGAGGCTTCCACCTTGGTAGCGACCGCGATTGAAGGCATTGGTGACCCTTATGCCATTCATGGTTTTGCCTCAGATGGGCGACATGATGTGCAGTATTTTCGCCTGAAGGATTTCAAGCAGCCTTTTGATGACGAAGCCAAAGCGCGGCTAGCGGGCATGCAAGGCGGGTTATCTACCCGCATGGGGGCAGCCTTACGCCATGCTGCTCATCATTTACACCAGCAAGCGCAACGCCGCAAATTGATCCTATTGGTGACCGATGGTGAACCCGCCGACATTGACGAGCGCGACCCGCAGCATCTGCGTTTCGATGCGAAAAAGGCAGTGGAAGAATTATACTCCGAGGGTATACAAACCTACTGCCTGACACTCGACCCACATGCTGATGATTATGTGAAGCGGATTTTCGGGCAGAATCATTACACGGTGATTGATCATGTGGATCGCTTGCCGGAACAATTACCAACTTTGTTTGCGAGTTTGACAAAGTAGAAACAGGCGAGATTAAGAGATTAACCGCCTTCGCTTGTTGGCAAGCTAAGCACATCATACAAAGAGAGCACAAATGATGAAACCGTATTTACAGCTTGGTTTTGCAGTTTTATTTATGACTTCGGCATGTTTTGCGGAAACGGATACTCGTGAAAAAGTCGAGTTTCCTGAGATGATGCAGCAACACATGCTCGCGAATATGCGTGACCATTTACTGGCAATCAATGAAATTCAAGCTTTTCTAGCCGCCGCAGAATACGAAAAAGCAGCAGAGGTAGCAGAGCAACGTTTAGGCATGTCTTCGCTCGACAATCATGGTGCAGCGCATATGGCCAGTATGATGCCGCAAGCCATGCAAGCAGTGGGGACAAATATGCATAAAGCTGCCAGTCAATTCGCTATAATGGTAGTAGAAACCAGTGTTAGCGGTGATTTGAAACCTGCTTTGGGTGCTTTGAGCAAAATCACTCAGCAATGCGTAGCTTGCCATCAGGCTTATCGAGTGCATTAGGCGAAATAATTCAGCACTAAAGCCAAGCAAATCGCTCAAACTGATAAGCTAAAAAATCCATTCAGGATTTTTGAAGTAGGGTTTGTATTGGAGCGCGGTAAGCTAGGCGAACAGAAAGGGGGGGCACTGCTGTGATCTATTTGTTGAATACCAACACCCGTTGGTATTACGCGAAGTTACGGCATACCTTGCAAGCTAGTGGCAAGGCTATTGGTAGTTTAGATAGGTTAATTGCAGCCCATGCCTTGGCTTTAAAGGCTGTGCTGGTGACGAATAATCTGAAGGAGTTTGAGCGCATTGAGGGGCTGCGACTGGATAATTGGGTGTAGCTAGGGTGGGGGGCTTCCAACATACTTTCATGCCTTCGCTCGATGAAGTAGGAATCCCCTGACTTTGGTCAGGGGAGGATGCCAACCACCTTAATCATTAAAACGAGGTCTTAAGCTTTGTTAAGCGATCGTCTTAAAGCATTCCCATCACTTGCGGCAGCCATAAGCTAATCGCTGGAACATAAGTGACTAAGATTAAAAACGCCAGCATAGTAACGAGCCAAGGCCAAACAGCAATGGTCAATTCGGTAATACCCATCTTTGTAATACCGGAGGCGACATAAAGATTTAATCCAACTGGTGGATGACACATGCCTATTTCCATATTGACCACCATCATAATGCCAAAGTGAATCGGATTAATACCCAGTTTGACCGCCATAGGGAATAAGATCGGAGCAAAGATTAAGATAATACTAGAAGGCTCCATAAAATTACCCGCTACCAGCAGCAGAATATTCACAATCAACAGAAAAACAATAACGCCTAAGCCTTGACTCAACATCCAATCAGCAAGGGTTTGGGGAATGTTTTCGTTCGTGAGGATAAACGAGAACATCACGGCATTGGTGATAATATAAAGCAGCATGGCTGACATACTGGCAGAGTTTAACAGCACTCTAGGAACATCTTTTAAGCTCATGTCTTTATATACAAAGACCGCCACTATAAACGCATAGACGGCGCTCATGGCAGCGGCTTCGGTCGGTGTGAAAATCCCAGTATAAATCCCACCCATGACCACGACGATGAGCAATAAGCCCCAAACTGACTCACGAAAGGCATGTAGGCGTTTGCTTAAATCAGCTTTGGGTTGGCGTGGATAATTAAATTTCTTGGCACGATACCAAGTGGTTAGACCTAATAGGCTGGCTAACATTATGCCGGGTATGACTCCAGCCATAAAGAGTGCGCCAATCGATGTATTGGTAGCAACGGCATACATGACCATCGCAATCGAGGGCGGAATTAAAATGCCTAAGGCACCTGAAGTGGTGATAATCCCCGCGCCAAAACTTTTCGGGAAACCTGCTTTGACCATCGCAGGTAATAGAATCGAGCCAATCGCTACCACCGTCGCAGGGCTAGAACCCGAAACGGCTGCAAAGAGAGCACAGGCCATGACCCCCGCTAAACCCAAACCACCGTACCAATGCCCCACCATCGACGAGGCAAAATTAATCATCCGCCTTGCGACTCCACCATGCGTCAGGAAATTACCAGCTAAGATGAAGAAGGGAATGGCCATAATTTCAAATTTCTCAATCCCCGTAAATAATTTGAGGGCGACCGCCTCAACGGGCACGGAAGTCATGGTAAAGAGGAAAGTTAACACCGTTAAACCCAAGGCAATCGAGATGGGCATACCGGTGAGCATGAGAAGGGTTAATAATCCAAAGATGACTAATGCACTCATGATTTATGTCCTGTGGGGGTATCGGTGTCTAAAGTGGCTTCATCTAAGCCATCAACATGACCATGATCGTGATGGGGTAAGTGTCCGGTTTTAGCAAAGTGCATCAATACTTGAGCAAAGCGAAAACACATTAAAGAAGAGCCTAGGGGAACGGCTAAATACACTACCCAAGTCCGCCATTCCAAATCTGGGGTCGTAGGGCCTTCATAATGAGCCCCTGTATCCATGCCTAAGGTACTCAGTACGGCATACGCTAAGCCGTTTTCCCACACCATCCGCGCCCCTAAGAGAGCAACCACAGCGGTAAACAAAATGCCTGCACTTAAGGCGATAAAAATCATAATGCGGCGCTTAGCGGGTGATAGCTGGTTAACCAATACATCCACCCCAACGTGAATGCCTTGGCGCACCCCATAAGCTGCCCCAAATTTAGCCATCCAGACGAATAAAATAATGCATAATTCCTGCGCCCAACTCAGGTGAATGCTCAGTAAAAAATCTTGGATAGGGCCTAAAAAAGACCATCCAGAGAGATAGCGATGTACCACAGCAACAAAAATAATCAGGGTTGCTACGGCCATGAGACTGATAATAAGGATTTCTTCAAGGCGATCCAGCCATTTCATGGCATCCT
Source organism: Pseudomonadota bacterium (assembly GCA_046051185.1). GTDB lineage: Bacteria > Pseudomonadota > Gammaproteobacteria > Thiotrichales > Thiotrichaceae > Thiolinea. The sequence continues at coordinate 17,516 of JBJOOT010000037.1, forward strand.
CCTAGCGGTTAATAAAACGATTTAGGGTTGAGTTGATTAAAAATTAGCTTTTTTCTTCGCCCTTATCCGAAGGCTGGGCGCAACACTCCTTGACCCGCGCTTGGGTCGCTAAAGTTTGTTGAAAACAGTAGAGCTTAATCAGTGATTTGCAGGGGATTGGGCTTACGCCGTTCAATCGACCATTTTAATAAAGCGGCAGAGCGATAAACGCCGTGCGCAAATTTGCCATAAGGTAAAGTTAGAAATAATGCCATGACGGCCCCTAAATGAATCACCAATAGCAAAGCCATGAATGAGGTATTACGCCCGACTAATAAGGCTAAGCCAGTGACGCTTGTGAGTAATAACAAGGCAATAAATCCCCGATCCATCCCTTGTTGAGCGCTATCTCCTTGTAAGGGGTGGCGTTTGATATTCAGATAGAGCAATCCTACAGGGCCTATGATTAAGCCTATCCCCCCTAGCGTGCCTAGCATAACGGGTAAACTGAGCCAAGCATAAGGGGCTTCCCAGCCGAATAGATAATGATAAAGCGTGGCTACCGAGGTCGCAGCAAAGCATAATAAAAAGCCATAAAAAGTACTGTGATGAAACCAGCGTCGCGCTAAGGTATAGGCATCATCTTGATTATTACAGCCTTGCCCATGACCACCATCCAGATACTTTAAGGTCAATACATGCTGTGTCGCTTCGGTCATGGCGGCGGGATGCGGAATGGGTTCAGCGACGGTTTGCCAAAAACGCCTAACGCCGATACCTAAGGCAATGACCCCATAAATAAAGACCGAGCCAAACAGAACCACTAATAAATTATGTGGAAAAATAGCATAAAAATGGCCAGACAATGGCGCATGGACTAAATGACCTTGACTGAAAACCAATAGACCTAAAAATAAACTTAAACCTAAGGCAAGTGCTAAGGCGACAACTAAGCCATTGTTTTGATAAAGCCGAGACAAGCTTTGCGGCCAAGCAAATTCCTGATAGGTTTGCTGGCGTAATTTAGCCATCGTTTGGGGGATATTGACCTTAAACTCATGCGGCGGGCTATATTGGCAAGCGTGTAAACAAGCCCCGCAGTTGTGACATAAATTAGCTAGGTAATGAATATCGGTTTTACTAAATGTTAAGCGGCGGGTCATTGCCGGAAAAACGGCGCAATAACCTTCACAATAACGACAAGCATTACAAATTTTTAGCATCCGCTCAGCTTCGGCTTCATTTGCTGTGAGTACTGCTGTTGTTTGAAGTGGGGTCGTTTGCATAGTCATTCCTTACTTAATGTGTGGGGTTAGCGGCTGCGGCAGAAGCTCCAGCAATGCGCCCAAACACCGTACCAATGGTCATGCCCACACCTGCGGTATAACCTTGCCCTAAAATATTCCCCGCCATCATTTCCCCTGCCACAAACAGATTCGGGCTAGGTGTACCGGAAAAATGCACGGCTGCCTGTTGATTGACCTTCAGGCTTAAATAAGTAAAGGTAATGCCGGGTTTGAGGGGATAGCCATAAAAAGGCGGCTTATTAAGCGGCAACGCCCAATGTGTTTTAGCCGGAGTCAGCCCTGTGGTATGGCAATCATCCAATACCGTATGATCAAAATGCCCGCTTTGACAGGCTTGATTATACAGGGCGACTGTTTGCTCTAAGCGGGCAGCATCCAGCTTGAGTTGCTGCGCTAAGGCGGATAGAGTGTTGGCTTTTGCACCCGTAAACACAGGGGGCATGAAGCGCCCAAGTGCTTGATTATCAATAATCGAATACGCAATTTGCTCTGGTTGCTGAGCCACTAAGCGCCCCCAAATGGCATAACGCTTCGGCCAAAAGTCTTCACCTTCATCATAAAAGCGCTCGGCATGACGATTAACGACAATACCTAAAGACACGCAATCGATACGAGTACAAATACCACCATCATATAAAGGCGCACGCGCATCCACTGCCACACAATGCGATTGTGAAGGGTCGCCCACGACATCTGCACCCGCATCCATTAAGGCTTTGAGGACTAAACCTTGATTAAAGCGTGTGCCGCGAATAGCAAAATTATCCGCAGGCCATTCACCCCGCTCATTTTGTCCCCAGACTGCACGTAACCATTCACGATTGGACTCAAATCCACCCGCCGCTAATACACAGGTATTGGCTTCGATCCGTTCTTGCCCAACCCAAGCCGCAACAAAACGCCCTTGATCGATTTCAATGCGCTCAACCGGGGATTGATAGCGAATCTCCACCCCTAAAGCGTGGGCACTGCGGTAATAGGCATTGACTAAGGCTTTACCGCCACCCATAAAAAAGGCATTGGTTCGTGACAAATGCAGCGTCCCAGATAAGGGAGGCTGAAAATGTACGCCATGCTGACGCATCCAAGTACGGCAGCTTGCGGATTCACGGATCACTAAGCGAGCGAGTGCTTCATTCGTTTTGCCTTGGGTGACTTTGTATAAGTCTTGCCAAAACTCCTCTTCAGGATAGGCATCGAGCAAGACATCTTGCGGTGCATCGTGCATACAGCGTAAATTACGGGTATGGCTGGAATTGCCGCCGCGCCATTCGGCAGGGGCCGCTTCTAGCAGTAATACACTTGCACCGGCTTCGCGGGCGGTTAAGGCTGCACACAATGCAGCATTACCCCCACCAATCACCAGTACATCAGGTCGAGAACGAGAGGAAGCACTCATTACATCATCCAATCTGGCTATTAGCTTGAAGAAGTGGCTCGACGGGCTAGGACTTTATCCACCATTGCACCGGCTTGGCCTAAGTAATTGGCAGGATCAAGTAGTTTGCTTAAGGCTGCCCGATCTAAATGCGCATTAATTTCGGGATTTTCGACCAATAGCTCTAATAAAGGACGTTGAGTCTTAATCGCTTCACGGCATAAGTCATAGACCAAATCATGCGCATATTCACGCCCAATATACGGCCCTAAGCCCATCATGACCGCTTCAGACATCACTAAACCATTGGTAATATCAATATTCGACCGCATTTTTGCAGCATCGACTTCTAAGCCTGCTACCACAAAACAGGTTTGCTTCAAAGCACCGGCTAATAAACAAAAGGCTTCTGGCAGGGCTATCCATTCAATTTCCCAAGGGCCTGTAGAGCGCTCATGATCAGCAATCATGGCATCCATCAAAGCAGCAGAGTGTTGACGCACCACTGAGACTGCCGCATGAATATAACAACTAGAAATAGGATTACGCTTCTGTGGCATGGTGCTACTAGAGCCACGTCCGGGATGGAAAGGCTCATACACTTCGGCAACTTCATGCTGCATCATGAGCTTAACATCCATTGAAATCTTGCCTAATGAACCACCGACTAAACCTAAAAATGCGCCCACTTCGGCAATCGTGTCACGCACGGTATGCCAAGCAATATCCGGCTGTGCTAAATCCAATTCCGCCATTAAACCGGCTTGAGTTTCCAAAGCACCTGTTTCAATCGAGGCTAAAGTGCCGCAAGCGCCCCCAAACTCGCCCATGAAGACACGCGGTTTGAGTTGGTTGAGACGCTCACGATGACGCTCAATACCCGCTAAAATAGCCGCCATTTTGTAGCCAAAGGTAATGGGTATGGCTTGCTGTAAATTACTGCGCCCAATAATGGGCGTATCCCGATAACGCTCGGCAAGTACCGCTAAGGAAGCCGATAAGGTGGTTAAATCACGCTCGATAATGGCTAAGCCTTCGCGGATTTGCATAATAGTTGCGGTGTCGGTAATGTCTTGGGTGGTTGCTCCCCAATGGCAAAATTCACCTAAATTGTCCCGACATAAGGCATTTAATTGCGAGACGACACCTAAGACGGGATAACCAATGCGCTCGGTTTGTTGGCGCAGTTTATCCATGTCGATTTTTTTAATATCACAATTTGCTACAATTTCATCCGCAGCTTCTTGGGGAATAATGCCTAAGCGCCCTTGAACAATGGCTAAGGCGCGTTCAATTTCTAGATATTTAGCTGTGCGATTGCGATCTGACCAGACATAACGCATCTCATCCGTACTAAAAATATTGCCAAAAATACCGGAGTCAATAATGCTTGCAGTTGCATTCATGATTTTTCCTTAAAAAATAAATTAAGATAAGTGGTTATAGTGAGGGTTTGCTTGCACGAGCCACTATGGCCTGCGCTCGCAATACCACTGGACGATCAATCATTTTGCCGTCTAATTGTGCGGCGCTGCCTTGAGCATCCACACTCGCCAGTACTCGTTTTGCCCAAGCCTGCTCTTCAACACTGGGCAGGTAAGCGTTTTGTACGATAGTCACTTGTTTGGGATGAATGCACAGCTTCGCACCAAAGCCAAATGCCCGCGCAAACTCCACATCCGCTTGAATGCGCTCGGCATCATCAATGCTTGGGGTGACCCCCGCTATTGGAGAGCCAATCCCCGCCCGACGGGATACTAAGGCCATTAGGGTAGAGGGGTAGACCAGCCCTAACTCATGTCCTGATAAATCCAAATCCACCGCATAATCCAAAGTACCAAAGGCTAAGCGTTGTACGTTTGCTGCCTTAGCAATACTGTCTAGATTCAAGACACCGACCGCCGTTTCAATTAGCGGGATAATGACTTGATTTGAGTTCGTTCCCGCCAACACCTGTTGAATTTGCTCGGCTGATTCGGCCTTAGGCAAGATAATGTGTTGGATATGGGTGGTATTAATCAGCTCAAGATCGGCAGCAAACTGTGTGGAATGGGCATCATTAATCCGTAGCACAATCGACTTAGCGGCTTCGGGGTGCTCAGTAACCCAGCTTGCAATGGCGGCTCGCGCAGGGGCTTTGTCACTGATAGCGACCGCATCTTCGAGGTCAAACACCACAGCATCCGCTGCAGAAGCCAATGCTTTACTAAAGCGCTCGGGGCGATTGCCGGGGACAAATAAATAAGTGATTGGTAAAGACATCGCGCACCCCCTTAAATAACACCGGCTTGACGCAGTTCATGGATTTTGTCGGGTGTACAGCCTAAAGCGCTTAAAATGGCTTCGCTGTGTTCACCTAAGGCCGGGACAGGATCCATACGCGGCTCAGCGTCTTGCCATGAACCGGGCGGAAGCAAAGCGGGAATCATGCCTTT
>JBJOOT010000038.1:0-22566 GCA_046051185.1 Pseudomonadota bacterium
GCCTTTGAACTCGGTAAAAATGTTGCGGTTACACCGGGCAAAGTGATTTTCCAAAACCGCATGTTCCAGTTGATTCAGTACACGCCAAGCACTGAAAAAGTCTTAAAGCGCCCCTTATTGGTAGTTCCACCTTGGATCAATAAGTTCTATATCATGGACTTGCAACCCAAAAACTCTTTACTGAAGTGGTTAGTCGATCAAGGCCATACCGTATTTGTGATCTCTTGGGTAAATCCTGATGAGACTTATGCCGATACCGGGTTTGATGCCTATATTAAAGAAGGTGTCTTGACTGCTATTGATGCAGTTCAGTATGAAACTGGCGAATCGGAAATCAATGCGATTGGTTATTGCATTGGCGGTACACTTTTGACTTCAACCTTAGCTTATATGAAAGCCAAGGGTGATGAACGGATTAAAAGTGCGACCTTCTTCACGACGATGATTAACTTCGCTGAGCCAGGAGAATTAGGTCTGTTCATTGATGATGCCCAAGTTTCTGGCCTTGAATCGACGATGGAAAAGACCGGTTATTTAGATGGCAGCCAAATGGCGGGTGCATTTAACTTATTGCGGGCGAATGATCTGATTTGGTCTTTCTATGTCAATAACTATTTATTAGGTAATGACCCACGTCCTTTCGACTTGCTGTATTGGAATGGTGATTCCACCCGTATGCCTGCCAAAATGCATAGCTGGTATTTACGTAATCTCTATCTGCAAAATGATTTATGTAAACCACAAGCACTGAGCGTGGACGGTGTGCCTTTAGATGTAAGCTCGATTGATGTACCTGCTTGCTTCGTTTCTGCGGTCGAGGATCATATTGCACCTTGGAAATCAACTTATATGGGGGCGCGTTTATTCTCAGGGCCTACCCGCTTTATCCTAGGTGGTTCTGGACATATCGCAGGTATTATTAATCCACCCGCCGCGAAGAAATATGGCTATCGGGTCAGTGATCAATTAGTTGAGAATGCGGATGAATGGATGGTCGTTACTCCCGTATCTGAAGGCTCTTGGTGGCCTGAATGGGATAAATGGGTACGCGCTTTAAATCCAGCAGAAGTGCCTGCACGAGTTCCTGGGGCTAAACTGACCCCTATCGAGGATGCACCAGGTACTTATGTGAAGGTTAAATTAGGTGAGCCTGTTCCTAAAGTCACTATGACTGTATTACCTAAGTTAGATGCAGCGTCGGTGATTGAAGCTAAAGCCGAGCCAAAAAAGTCAGCTCCTAAAGCAGAGGCTGCTAAGGAAGCGAAGCCCACTGAAGATAAACCGGCTGCACCTAAAGCGGAAAAGCCGAAAGCGGTGAAAGCAGAGGCATCAAAAGCGGATAAACCGAAAGCGCCTAAGTCTGAAGTGAAAGCTGAAGCTCCGAAAGCGGATAAACCGAAAGCCGTAAAGTCTGAAGCGAAAGCGGAGGCTCAGCCAAAGGTAGCTCCTAAACCCGAGGTGAAAGCAGAGCCTGCAAAGTCTGAGACTAAACCTGCTCCGGTTAAAGCACCTGAAGCTAATGCTAGTGAAAAGCCTGAGGCTGAAGCAAAGCCCGCAAATCAGAAAACGCCTCCACAAGCCTAAATTCATTTAGGTGATATTTGAGATTAGAGTAGTTAGCCTACTCTAATCGTCCAAAAAATCTCCAAAATACGCTTCAACTTGAATTTCTATAAATTAGACGCATACTATAATCATATGGGCTATAACTGCCTATAGCGATAGTTAACATCGCCTCATAACACGATGACAAAAAGTTTGGAGACAAGTCTGTGAGTGAAAATATTGTATCCCTGTCAGATGCTTCATTTGAGCAGGACGTGCTGAAGTCAACACTTCCTGTTTTAGTTGATTATTGGGCAGAGTGGTGCGGACCTTGTAAAATGATTGCGCCTTTATTAGAAGAGGTCGCTACCGATTACCAAGGTCGCTTGAAAGTTGCGAAATTGGATATTGATAAAAACCAGCTAACCCCGCCTAAATATGGCATCCGTGGTATTCCAACTTTAATGTTGTTCAAAAATGGTCAAGTAGAAGCAACTAAGGTTGGAGCTTTATCTAAGTCACAATTAGCTGCGTTTATTGACCAAAATATCTAAGTTAAGTGTCGAACTGAGCGCGATTGTAAAAACTCGCAATCGCCTCATAAAATCTCATCTTTTTTCTGGACTAAGTTTAAACTCCGTGCTAGTTTTAGTGATAGTGAGTCCACATCTGGATTCATTTCTTTGAAGCCTCGACCGTATTTTGTTTCCGAGTTAAAACTCCCGAGAAAATCATTGCTTAGTCATTGAATCGAGTCAGTCATCTTGGCGCATGCAAGTCGAGGGCATTGCTTCCATCAATTTAATCTTCCGCTGGTGAATTAGCCTTCATATGAACCTATCTGAATTAAAGAAAAAACCAACTGCTGAACTGTATGAGCAAGCACTTGCGATGGGCGTGGAAAGTATCTCCCGTGTTCGCAAGCAAGACATTATTTTCGCCATGCTCAAAACCCACGCGCAAAGCGGGGAAGATATCTACGGCGATGGAGTCCTCGAAATCTTACAAGATGGTTTCGGTTTCCTACGCTCACAAGATTCAAGTTATGTGGCCGGAGCTGATGATATTTATGTCTCGCCAAGCCAAATTCGTCGTTTCGGCTTACGCACGGGTGATACCATTACCGGTAAGATTCGTCCACCGAAGGATAATGAGCGCTATTTTGCTCTCCTCAAAGTGGACACCATCAACTACGAATCCCCTGAGCAAGCCCGCAATAAAATCCTCTTCGAAAACCTAACTCCACTTCACCCTGATTCACGGATGCGGATGGAACGTGGCAATGGTAGCCGTGAAGATATTACTGCACGGGTGATTGATTTGGTGGCTCCTTTTGGTAAAGGGCAACGTGGTTTGATTATCGCACCCCCGAAAGGTGGTAAAACCTTGATGCTGCAAAATATTGCACAAAGTATTACCTCTAATTATCCAGAGTGTTATTTGATCGTTATGTTGGTCGATGAGCGCCCAGAAGAGGTCACCGAAATGGCTCGGATGGTACAAGGTGAAGTGGTTTCTTCAACCTTTGATGAGCCAGCGACTCGCCATGTGCAATTAGCCGATATGGTGATTGAAAAGGCCAAACGTCTAGTAGAGCATAAGCGAGATGTGGTCATTCTGTTGGATTCAATTACTCGTTTAGCGCGTGCTTACAATACGGTAGTACCGTCCTCTGGCAAGGTTTTAACAGGGGGTGTGGATGCGAGTGCTTTGCATCGTCCGAAGCGTTTCTTTGGTGCGGCACGGAATATTGAAGAAGGTGGGAGTTTAACGATTATTGCAACCGCCCTGATTGATACTGGCTCGAAAATGGATGATGTCATCTATGAAGAGTTCAAGGGGACAGGCAATATGGAGATTCATTTGGATCGGCGGATTGCAGAAAAACGGGTCTTCCCTGCCATCAATATTAATCGTTCGGGGACTCGTCGTGAGGAGTTATTGACAACACCTGAAGAATTACAATCTTTATGGGTCTTGCGCAAATTCCTGCATAGCATGGATGAACTGGATGCGATGGAATTACTCTTCGATAAACTCTCGAAGACCAAAACCAATAATGAGTTTTTTGACGTGATGAAGCGCGGTTAAGTTTTAATAGTAAGCTTTAATAACAAGCAGTGGTCGTTAAACGGCTACTGCTTCCAAAGCTAAACCCGCTGCATTTAAATAGCTTTGCAATTTACGCTGATCAATCACTAAATCCAGCAAATATTCGCCTTGTTCATTGATAGTTTCAGCCTGAATGGCTTTATCAGCATATAACTGAGCGCGTAAGCGGCCTTGATTAGGTAATAAGCGCAATTTGCCACGAAAGGTTTGTTGAGCGAAATAAGAACCTAAATACTCTAATAATTGTTCTAAACCCTCTCCTGTTTGTGCAGATACCCAAGCGGTTGTGGCATGTAGGCCATTACCTTCTTGAATACCCGCAGCATGCTCAGTGAGATCAATTTTATTCATGATTTCAATTTGAGGTACCGTTTCAGCGCCAATTTCCTCGATAACCTTATTGACTTGTTCGCGATATAAATCACGCTGTTCGTCATGACTATCAATAACATGCAGTAATAAATCAGCTTCAGCCGTTTCTTGCAAAGTAGAGCGGAAAGCGGCAACTAAATCATGCGGTAAATGGCGAATAAATCCTACGGTATCAACTAGGATAATTTCTTGCTGATTGGGAAGACTAATACTACGTAAGGTCGGGTCTAAGGTTGCAAATAACTGATCCGCAGCATATACATCTGCTTGAGTTAACGCATTAAATAAAGTGGACTTGCCCGCGTTGGTATAACCGACTAAAGATACGGTTGGAATCTCCGCTTTTTTCCGAGATTGACGACCTTGTTCGCGTTGATTTTGGACTTTTTCAAGCTTTTTATTAATTTGCTTGATACGCACCGCTAATAAACGGCGGTCAGTTTCTAATTGAGTTTCGCCAGGGCCACGTAAACCAATCCCACCTTTTTGGCGCTCAAGATGAGTCCAACCTCGCACCAAGCGAGTTGACATATGTTTTAGCTGAGCAAGCTCAACCTGTAGCTTACCATCATGGCTACGGGCGCGTTGTGCGAAAATATCAAGAATCAGACCAGTGCGGTCTACAACACGACACTCAAATAAACGTTCTAGATTACGCTCTTGGGCTGGACTTAGAGTGTGATCAAACACCACTAAATCTGCTTGTAGATTACGGACATAATCACGAATTTCTTCGGCTTTACCTTCACCTATAAAATAACGTGAATCAGGGCGCTGTCTAGAACCAGTGACCAGATGCACGATCTGGGCACCGGCTGAACGAACCAGCTCTTTGAACTCTTGTTCATCGTGCGGGATATCGTCAGTCTTAAAATTTATCTGAACCAGAACAGCATTCTCGCCTGCGGTTGGGCGTTCAAATAATTCCAAGATAAAACTTATTCGGCAGCTAAATTGAGTTTAATAGGGCGTGCCGGAACAATTGTCGAGATAGCATGTTTATAAACTAATTGGCTAACTGTATTACCCAATAAAACAACAAATTGGTCAAAAGACTCAACATGCCCTTGCAGTTTAATCCCATTAACCAAATAAATAGAGACGGGAATCCGTTCCTTTCTCAGCGCGTTGAGGAAGGGTTCTTGTAAAGTGTGCCCTTTCGACATTGGGTTTCTCCTAAAAAAATATACTTTGGGTTTGTGGTTGTTTGTGGTCTGGTATTCTTTAATTCAGACCCGTCGATTCTTTGACCGACAGGTTAGCCTACCAGCTTCACACATTTGTAAAAACACCAGTTTATCGGACATCTCCGTTTATCCGCTAATAAACGTCGAAATGTTCATGATGACCGATAAAAGGTGGTAATTCTCGGCGTTATAAAGGCTCAAACCCTGATCTGAGCGGAGCCACGTCATCTGACGCTTCGCAAGCTGCCTCGTTGCCACGATAGCACGATTACGCATTAGATTATAGTCTATTTTTCCATCTAAATAGTCCCAAACTTGCCGATAACCAACGGCGCGAATCGCAGGTAAGCTGGTATTTAAATCAGGGCGTGCGTATAACTGCTCAACTTCTTTAATCAAGCCTAAATCTAGCATAGTATCAAAGCGTTGTTCGAGACGATTATGAAGCCAGGTACGATTTTCAGGGATTAAAGCGAGTTTTAATAGTTGATAAGGGCAAGCTTCAAAGCGAAGTTTCCGTTGTAAACTCGTTAAATTCTCTCCAGTTAGCTCATAAACTTCTAATGCGCGTTGTAAACGCTGTGGATCATTGGGGTGAATACGGGCTGCCGCTTCGGGGTCAATCTGTTGTAAGCGTTCATGTAAAGCCTGCCAGCTTGTTTGCGTGGCTTCAGCAATTAAACGGGTGCGAATCATTGGATCTGCTGAAGGGAGTTCTGAAAGTCCTTGCTCAAGAGCACGAAAATAAAGCATCGTGCCACCGACTAATAAAGGGATGCGTCCTTTAGCGGTGATCTCAGCCATTTCGCGTAAAGCATCTTCACGAAATTCTGCAGCAGAATAGGCCTGCGCGGGATCGAGAAAATCAATTAAGCGGTGTGGTGCGCGTTTTAAAATATCGGCATCGGGTTTTGCCGTACCGATATTCATATTTTTATACACGAGTGCAGAATCAACACTAATAATTTCAACGGGTAATTGTTGACGAATAGCCACAGCTAAATCGGTTTTACCCGTTCCTGTCGGTCCCATTAAGAAAATTGCTTTTGGCAGTGGCTGCATTTATTGTCCGCGCATAAATAATTTGTCGATCTGTTCCATACTCATTTGTAACCAAGTCGGGCGACCGTGATTGCATTGCCCACTACGTTCAGTGCGCTCCATATCACGTAATAAAGCATTCATTTCAGCTAGGCTTAGGCGGCGATTAGCTCGCACTGAGCCATGACAAGCCATTGTGCCTAGGATTTCATTCATTGCCTGCTCGATCCGTTGGCTACTGCCATGCGTGATTAAATCAGCAAGAACATCGCGGACTAAATTTTCGATATTGGCATCTTTTAATAAACTAGGGACAGCGCGAATTACAATTTTTTCTAACCCCATGCGGCTTAATTCAAAACCAAGGGCTTGAAATCGATGGGCATGAACTTCTGCTTGATCAGCTTCTCGGCGACTCACTGGGATGGCTTGTGGCACAAGCAGGGGCTGGGAACGAATAGCATCGGCCTGCATACTGATTTTCAATTGCTCATAAGTAATGCGCTCATGGGCGGCATGCATATCAACTAGGACGAGGCCTGCCGCATTTTGTGCGAGTACATAAACACCATGTAATTGAGCCAGTGCGTATCCCAAGGGGGGCAGCTCTTCATGATGCGGTTCACTACTAGTTTCTAAAGCAGCTTCTGAATCAGTTGTTGCTAAAGTAGTAAGAGTGTCAGTTTGACCATACAGTTTGGCATAAACCGGGAGGCTGTCGCGGACTGGCAAGCCTAAGCGTGGTTGCTGATAACTATAATGAGTAGGAAATGCAATTTGATGACGATTTGCATTAACCGCATCCTCAGTAAGCTTGGCAGTTTGCCCTGCAAACAGATCAGGCCGTGCTAGTGGCTGGACATAGGTTGGAAAATGAGCAGGACTGGCCGTTTCACTACTTGGGCGTACTTCAGCTAAAACTTGATGTAAGGTGTGGAAAATAAAGTCGTGAATGAAGCGTCCTTCACGGAAACGAACTTCATGTTTGGTGGGATGTGCATTGACATCGACTAACTGAGGTTCCATTTCTAAATAAAGGACGAAAGCAGGATGGCGACCGTGATAGAGCACATCTTGATAAGCTTGGCGCACAGCATGAGCAATTAAGCGATCCCGTACAGCACGATTATTCACATAAAAGTATTGCAGATCGGTTTGTGAGCGTGAAAAAGTGGGCAATGCGACCCAACCCCATAAGCGCAAACCGGAGGCTTCATGCTCCACATATTGAGCTTGTTGCACAAAAGGTTCGCCACAAATTTCCGCTAAGCGACGTTCTGAAGCTAAACGATTATTGGCACTATTTAATTGCAGCAAGGGCTTTTGGTTATGGCGTAGATAAAAACTAATATCAAAGCGACTGAGTGCCATTTTACGTACAGCTTCTTCGATATGACTTAATTCAGTTTTTTCCGTTTTTAGAAATTTACGCCGTGCAGGGATATTGAAAAATAAGTCATGGACATCCACAGTCGTGCCAGTCGCATGGGCAATTGGCTCAGGTAAATGTGAACCCTTAGACTGATCCGCCTCAACCCGCCAAGCCTGTTCGGCCTCTTGATGACAAGAGCTTAAACTTAAGCGTGCTACTGAGGCGATACTAGGTAGAGCTTCACCTCGAAAGCCGAGGCTGCGCACTTGTTCTAAATCTTCAAGGCTACTGATTTTGCTCGTGGCATGGCGGCTGAGTGCTAGGGTTAGTTCTTCTTTGGGGATACCACAACCATTATCCCGAATGCGAATCCGTTTGATACCGCCTTGTTCTAAGTCAATTTCAATTCGAGAAGCCCCTGCATCCACCGCATTTTCTAGCAATTCTTTAACGACAGAGGCAGGCCGCTCGACCACCTCACCAGCGGCGATTTGATTGATGAGATGGTCGGGCAGCAGACGGATGGGCATTAGATGGGAGCTGCCTTTACAGCAGTGGGTAGTGTCGGTTGTTCAACTTCTGTTGACGGTTGCCCTGCCACGGTAGGCGCGGTATTAATGGCATCAGGTAATAAATCTTTAGAGCGATCCGTGCTAATACCATAGCGTGCTAGGATGGAGGGCTGCTTATTCGCGGCTTCTGTACGGTCAATCACCACTTGGTAGCCGTCATCCGTTTCTAGAACCACAAAGGGGGTATCTACCGCTTGCATCTTTTCATAGAAAGTTTTGAAATCAGGGATGGCCTCACCATTGACCTTTTGAATAATTAAATTGTTATCGTGATGGTAGTCTTTATTAATATCGGCGGGTAATACTTGCGTCATTAAAATCACTTCCTTGCGATCCTCACTAGGCGCTTCCTGAGCAAGGGCTGCTAATGCAGACGGCACAGGATCCATACTCACTAAAATATCATGATTCAAAGGCATAAACACAAAGCCACCATAGATATAATAAGTGGGCTGCTTATCAAATTGATTGGGTTTGACTAATAAAAACTCTTTGCCCGGCCGATCTAGTTTTAAGGTTATATCCATTGGCTGATCATCACGAATGATGCTGAGCTTCATTTCATCCCCTAGCTGATGTAGATCAATCCAATGTGTGTAGTTGAGATATTCGCCGTGGCGAAACTCTACTGTGCCATTGTTTTGAATCGGGTGACCATCAATCTTCGTGATGATGTCCCCGACTTTCATAATGCCATCTGCGGGCGAGTTCGGATAAATTTTGTGAGTTAATACGCCAGTTTGATCATCATCCACACTGTATTTACGGCGCATAGCAGGGTTTTCCATTGACTGCACTAAAAATCCGGGGAAACCAAAGCCTTCGGTTTTGCCATCTTCAACATCTTTTAAAAAGTGCTGAATAATCGGGGTGGGAATCATATAACCAATATTTTCTGTAAAAAAGCCAGACTGCATGGCCACACCGACCACTTTACCATTAGAAATAACCGGGCCACCGCTATTCCCAAAGTTAATCGCAGCGTCAATTTGTACCGCAATTAAGTTTTCATCGGTATGTGCATAGTTTTGCTTTTCAATCCGAGATACGACTCCACGGGTAATACTCAAAGTGGTTCCCCCAATCGGGAAGCCATACACCTCAACTTCCTGTTGAGTTTGCGGTAAATCACCCAATTCTAAGGGTTGGACATCATTGAAAGTCGTCGCTTCTTTGGTACGCAATAAGGCTAAATCAGCTTCGTGAGAAATATAGACCACTTCGGCTTCGTAGCGTTTAGTTTCGCCATGCCGTTGCACTTCAAGAAAGGTCGCATCAGCGGCTACATGGGCATTGGTTAGAATCAAGCCGCCTTTGATAATTAAACCAGAGCCTGAGCCTTTTTGAGTATTGGAGTTCCAAGGTGAGAGGGCATTATAACTGTGCTTGACTACATAGACATGCACCACCGCATCTTTAATCACATCTCGTTCTTCTGTACTAGGTGTGGTTTTAGCGAAGGATTTAGTGGTGACTATCTCGGTAGGAACAGCAGGCGTCGTTTCAGCGATTTCGGTTTTTTTGGGGTTAGCCACTATCGGTGCAGGTTCGCCGACTTTTTCTGCTAATACGTGAGTAGAAACGCTAAGCCCGATTGTAAAAAGCATAAAGCTCAAGGTGTTTGTTATGTAGTTCATTAAATTAATTCCTGAGAGTATTTTTACCAAAGTGTCTAAATCCCTTGGTAAGGTGTTGTAATTCTGAGTAAAGTTAGCTGCCCATTACTAATAGAGTATTTTGCATGGAAACGACCCGCCATGCATTAAGCCTATCGGTTTTTATCTGAAAACTTGGTATTCTTCGCCGATTATGCCTACAGAGTCAACAACATCAATAGGATTGCACGATGACGGATTATAAGCATACGCTCAATTTGCCAACAACAGAGTTTCCCATGCGTGGGGATTTGGCTAAACGTGAGCCAGAGATGCTAAAGCAATGGGAGCAAGCTGACCTATATCACCAATTGCGCCAAAAAGCGCTCGGTCGCCCCAAATTTATTTTACATGATGGCCCTCCGTATGCGAATGGATCGATTCATTTGGGTCATGCCGTCAATAAAATCCTGAAAGATATTATTGTTAAAAGCCGCACAATGGCAGGATTTGATGCGCCTTATGTGCCGGGTTGGGATTGCCATGGCTTGCCGATTGAGAAAAAAGTCGAAGACATGATTGGGCGCGTGGGAGTAAAAGTTGATGCGGCTGCGTTTCGCAAGGCTTGTCGCCAATTTGCCACCGAACAGATTGAAATTCAGCGCCGTGATTTTAAGCGCTTAGGGGTGCTAGGCGATTGGGATAACCCCTATTTGACTATGAATTATCATACTGAAGCGGGCATTGTGCGTGCTTTAGGTAAGATTGCGCTCAGTGGACATATGTATAAAGGTGCAAAGCCAGTCCATTGGTGTACTGATTGTGGCTCTGCTTTGGCAGAGGCCGAAGTTGAATATGAGGATAAGCAATCTTATTCCATTGATGTCCGTTTCCCTGTGGTGGATGAGGCGGCTTTATTGGCGAAAATGCCTAGTGCAAACGGTGAAGGGAAAGTCAGTGTCATTATTTGGACCACGACACCTTGGACTTTGCCTTCGAACGAAGCGGTGGCTTTAAATGCTGATTTAGATTATGTCGTAGCTCAAGCAGGGGCTGAGCGAGTGTTGGTCGCAGAAGGCTTACTCGCTGAGGTCATGAAGCGAGCAGGCATTGAAGATTATAAAATCTTAGCTCAGGCTAAAGGGGCTGAGCTAGAAGGTTTAAAGCTGCATCATCCGTTTTTGGATAAGCAAGTACCGGTAATTTTGGGTGAGCACGTCACCTTGGATGCTGGTACAGGGGCGGTACACACTGCACCAGCGCATGGCCAAGAAGACTTTGTGGTTGGACAGCGCTATGGCCTGCCCGTGGGGAATCCCTTATTAGATGACGGTACTTTCCAGCCGAGTATTCAATATTTTGCGGGTGAATCAGTTCATAAAGTGAATCCGCATGTGCTGGAAGTGCTGAAAGAGCATGGCGCTTTATTGGCCTCCAGCAAATTTAAACACAGTTACCCGCATTGTTGGCGACATAAAACCCCACTGATTTTCCGTGCAACCCCTCAATGGTTTGTGAGCATGGATAAGCTCGGTTTGCGGCAGCAAACACTCGATTCTATTCAACAAGTGCAGTGGGTGCCCGATTGGGGGCAAGCACGGATTGAAGGCATGATTGCGAATCGCCCCGATTGGTGTATTTCGCGCCAGCGTACTTGGGGGGTGCCGATTGCCTTGTTTATCCATAAAGAAACGGGTGAGTTGCATCCAAATACCGAAGCTTTGGTTGAGGCAGTGGCAGAGCGTATCGAGCAAGGTGGGATTGATGCGTGGTTTGCCCTCGATAAAGCAGAGCTCTTAGGTGCAGAGGCAGATCAGTACACTAAAGTACCGGATACTTTAGATGTTTGGTTTGATTCTGGAACGACACATTTCTCGGTGTTAGAAACGCGTGCTGATTTACGTTTCCCCGCTGATATGTATTTAGAAGGTTCGGATCAACATCGGGGTTGGTTTCATTCGTCGATTTTGACTTCAGTGGCGATGCATGGTTTTGCACCTTATAAAGCCGTCTTAACTCACGGTTTCACGGTGGATGCGAAAGGCGAAAAGATGTCCAAGTCGAAAGGCAATGGTATCGAGCCGCAAGATATTATGAATAAATTGGGCGCGGATATTCTGCGTCTGTGGATTGCCTCAGCGGATTACAGCCGTGAAATGACTTTATCGGATGAAATCCTCAAGCGTAATACCGAAGCGTATCGGCGGATTCGTAATACCGCCCGTTTCTTATTGGCAAATTTAGGTGATTTTGATCCTGCCACCGATGTGGTTGCTGCTCAAGATATGCTTGCATTGGATCGTTGGGCGGTGGATCAAGCGTACCAGTCCCAGCAACGGATTATTGCCGCTTATGATCGCTATCAGTTCCATCTGGTTTCGCAAGAAATTCAGCGTTTCTGCGCGGTGGAAATGAGTAGTTTATTCTTGCATATCACCAAAGACCGCCAATACACCATGCAAGCGAATAGCCTTGGGCGGCGCTCTGCACAAACCGCTGCTTGGCATATTTTGCGGGCAATGTTGCGTTGGATGTATCCTATCCTAAGTTTCACGGCGGAAGAAATTTTGAAATATCTGCCAGGGGAAACAGAAGCTTATGTTGTGTTCATGCAATGGTATGAAGGTTTGTTCTCCTTAGCGGTAAATGAGCAAGTCACGGCGACCGATTGGGCGCATATTTTTGCGGCTCGTGAAGTCGTTAGTAAGCAACTCGAAAATTTGCGGATTAACGGTAAGATTGGCTCTAGTTTAGAAGCTGAAGTGGACTTGTATGATGCCGTCAATAGCGAGCAAGCACAGGCTTTGGCCAAGCTTGGGGATGAGCTGAAATTTGTCTTCATTACCTCGGCAGCGCGTTTGCATCAGGGGTTAGCCCCTGTCGATGCTGAAAATCTAATCGAGGGCTTGCAATCAGTGGTGAAGGTTTCTGAAGCTAGTAAATGTGTGCGTTGTTGGCATCATACTCCTGAGGTTGGGACGGATCCGAACCATCCTGAGTTGTGTGAGCGTTGTATTGAAAATGTAGCAGGTGCAGGTGAGTGCCGTGAGTATGCGTAGTTTTCGATCCTTGTCACGTATCGACGAGCAGCGGGGCATGCTCTCTTGGTTATGGATTGCGGCGGTTGTGGTCGCTATTGATCAATTAACGAAGTGGATGGCCGAGGCTAATCTAGAGTTTGGCGTGCCCTATCAAGTGTTTCCGCATCTTAATTTTACCCTAGCGTATAATTACGGGGCTGCTTTTAGTTTTCTTGGTGGGCAAGGAGGCTGGCAGCGATGGTTTTTCGCAGGTTTAGCCATTGTGGTGGTGATTTTTATCATCAATTGGCTGCGCAAACTTTCTAAAGGACGCAATTGGACTGCACTGGGCTTAGTTTTAGTGCTAGGTGGGGCTGTTGGTAATCTGATTGATCGGCTATTATATGGCAAAGTAATTGATTTTATTGACATCTATTTTGATATTCCCTTTGTAATGGAAAATTATCGCTTTGCTACTTTCAATGTAGCTGATATTGCGATTACTTTAGGGGCCGCCATTTTAGTGTTTATGAGTTTGTTTGCCTCGGATCGTATGGAATAGGGTGTCATTCGATCCTCTTGGTTTTGACTAGAACCTAGGCTTGTTTTAAAGTTAAATATTTTAAGTTTTAATTATTTTATATTTTGCTAGGAGAGAGCAAGATATATAAAGTCGTGTATGCTAGGTGGAGAGTTGAGTGCTTTTCACCAGCTCAAGTGGAGGAGTAGCGTGTGATTGAGGTTAGAGATGTATCTAAGCATTTTGGTGGCTTAAAGGCGGTTAATCATGCAACACTTACCATTGAAGAGGGTTCAATTACGGGGTTAATTGGCCCCAATGGCGCTGGTAAATCCACTTTATTTAATCTGATTGCGGGTTTATATCCACCGACATCAGGGCAAATCTTCCTTGATGGTGAGGATGTCACGGGGTTAAAGCCGCATGAATTGTTTCACAAAGGCCTTCTCAGAACCTTCCAAATAGCCCATGAGTTTTCCAGTATGAGTGTGCTGGAGAATTTGATGATGGTCCCCTCAGGGCAATTGGGGGAAAATATTTGGAATACTTGGTTTCATCGTAAAAAAATCCGTGAACAAGAAGCGCAAATCCGTGAGCGTGCGGAGGATGTGATTCGCTTTTTGAAAATATCGCATGTGATGCATGAAAAAGCTGGCAATCTATCGGGTGGGCAGAAAAAGCTGATTGAGCTTGGACGTACCATGATGGTGGATGCACGCATTGTCTTATTGGATGAGGTCGGGGCAGGGGTGAACCGGACGCTGTTAGGTGAAATTGGTGATGCGATTTTGCGCTTGAATGAAGAGCGAGGGTATACCTTCTGCATGATTGAGCATGATATGGATTTTATCTCCCGACTTTGCAATCCAGTGGTGGTACTCGCGGAGGGTTCGGTATTGATGCAAGGAACCGCGGAACAGGTTAAAAATGATGAAAAAGTCATTGAAGCTTATTTAGGGCGTGGGCTGAAGAATAAGGGCTTGATGAAAGCTGGGGAGGCGGCATGACTTATTTAGTAGGCGAAAATCTAACTGGGGGCTATGGGAATGGCCCTAGTATTCTGAATGGCTGCAATATCAGTGTCGATAAGGGCGAGATTGCTGTGATTGTGGGGCCGAATGGGGCAGGTAAGTCGACGGCCATGAAGTCTTTTTTGGGCTTGCTGAATTTAAAAGAAGGCAATGTGACTTTAGCGGGCAAAGATATTACGCATTTGCCACCTGAAGCCAGAATTAGTGAGGGCATTGCGTTTGTCCCGCAGACTGACAATGTCTTTGTCAGTATGACGGTAGAGGAAAATCTCGAAATGGGGGCTTTTCTACGGGAGGACGATTTTACCGATACTCGTGATCAAATTTACGACCTATTCCCCATTCTCAAAGAAAAGCGTTTCCAGTTGGCAGGGCAGCTTTCGGGAGGGCAACGTCAACAAGTTGCTGTGGGGCGGGCGATGATGACTAAACCCACGGTACTCTTGCTTGATGAACCAACGGCTGGGGTTTCCCCGATTGTGATGGATGAATTATTTGATCGTATTTTAGAGGTCAAATCACTCGGTATGGCGGTGTTAATGGTTGAGCAAAATGCGCGTCAAGCTTTAGAAATTGCTGATCGTGGCTATGTACTTGTCATGGGCGAAAATAAGCATACGGGATCGGGGGAAGCTTTATTGGCTGATCCGGTGGTTCGCAAATCGTTCTTAGGGGGTTAACCATGACGGATTATTTGAATGCCTTAGTGGTTTTTGCCAACTTCGTATTTGTGCCGGCTTTAACCTATGGCTGTCAGTTAGCCTTGGGTTCGCTGGGTGTGACGATGATTTATAGCGTGCTACGCTTCTCTAATTTTGCCCAAGGCGAAACGATGGCCTTTGGTACTGTGATCACCATTATGATGACTTGGTTGTTACAGTCATGGGGTGTTTCTTTAGGCTTTTTACCAACAGCTTTGTTAGCCTTGCCAATCGGGATTTTAGTCACTGCTTTGTTGCTGTTAGCAACTGATCGTTATGTGTATCGCTATTATCGTGTTAAGCGTAGCAAGTCCATTACCTTTGTAATGGCTTCCCTCGGAGTGATGTTCATTATGAACGGCCTCGTACGCTTATTGCTTGGGCCAAATGATCAGAATTTTGCCGATGGTGAGCGTTTTTTTCTAACAGCTGATACTTTTCGTGCTTGGTCGGGTTTAGATGAGGCTTTGGTGATCCGTACCTCACAAGCACTAACGGTTATTCTCGCCTTGATTTTAGTGGTTTTATTATTTTGGTTCTTGCAGCGTACTAAAACGGGCAAGGCAATGCGGGCTTATGCGGATAATGAAAATCTCGCTTTACTTTCAGGGATTAATCCCGATCGAATTGTTCGTATTACTTGGATTATTACAGCCGCTCTTGCCACAGTCGCGGGTGTCTTATATGGCTTAGATAAAGGATATAAACCTTTATCGTATTATCATTTATTGCTACCTATTTTTGCCGCTGTCATTGTCGGGGGGATTGGTAAGCCGATTGGCGCTATTGTCGGTGGTTTTATTATTGCCTTTTCAGAGGTCATTGTGACTTATGCCTATAAAAAGGTACTCACTTATATTTTACCTACTGATATGACGCCGGATGGCTTAGTTCAATTGCTATCGACTGAGTATAAGTTTGCAGTCTCATTTGTGATCTTAGTGATTGTTCTATTAGTTAAGCCAACGGGTATTTTTAAGGGGAAAGTGCTATGAGTCAGCGTTCATCCAATGCCCCTCTTCACGATAATACGGTTCGTGCAAGCATTGCCTTTTTAGTGATGGCGGGCTTATTGATTCTCATTGGTGTTACTCAGTCTTGGGCTTTAGCGCTCACGATTCTGAACTTATGCATTATTTCCGCGATTATGGCGCTTGGCGTTAATATCCAATGGGGATATGCCGGACTGTTTAATGTCGGGATTATGGGTTTTGCAGCGTTGGGAGGCTTATCCACGATTATTATTTCCATGCCGCCAGTAAAAGAAGCATGGCAAGCAGGTGGAACGGCCGTGTTGTTTGCTTTGTTGGCTATGTTGGCGACGATTAGTGCTGCTTTATTTGTGCATAAATTATTTAAAGGTAAGCGCTTTCACGGTTGGTTGGTGAGCCTTGTATTGATTATTGGGGTAGTGCTAACTCGTTATCTTTTAGATCCAGGAGTTGCTGCCATTGAAGCTGTCAATCCAGCAAGTACGGGGTATCTAGGTGGTTTGGGTTTGCCCGTGGTTTTTGCTTGGATTGGGGGAGGGATACTCGCCGCAGGGGCTGCATGGTTGATTGGTAAAATTGCCTTGGGTTTGCGCTCAGATTATTTAGCGATAGCAACTTTAGGGATTTCTGAGATTCTAGTCGCGGTGATGCGTAATGAGGATTGGCTGACTCGTGGGGTTAAAAATGTGACAGGTTTACCGCGACCTGTGCCGTATGAGTTAGAGTTGCAACAGACGCCTTGGTTTATTAATTTAGTTGAACGTATTAATGCAAGCAGCTTAGCTGGATTGAACTCTAGCGAGCAAGCGGCAGTCTTACAGTCACTGGTTGTGGATAGTGCTAGTATTTTTGTAAAGCTCTGTTATACCGGCTTATTTGCCTTAGTTTTAATCATTATTTTGCAATTATGTGTCTTGGCTTTAGATTCGCCTTGGGGGCGGATGGTGCGGGCGATTCGAGATAATGAAGTAGCCGCTGATGCAATGGGCAAGGATGTCACGGGGCGGCATTTGCAGATTTTTATTTTAGGCTCTGCGGTAGTAGGGATTGCTGGTGCGATGCTGGCCACTTTAGATGGACAATTTACACCGGGTTCTTATAGCCCCTTGCGGTTTACCTTTTTGATCTGGGTAATGGTGATTGTTGGGGGTTCAGGTAATAATTTAGGTGCAGTATTGGGCGGCTTCCTCGTCTGGTTGATTTGGGTTGAAGCTGAACCCGTTGGTTTTTGGTTAATGGATGCTTTAACCTCATGGATGGGAGATGGTAGTGGATTGCGTAAGCATTTATTGGATAGTGCGCAATACATGCGGGTGATTATTATGGGGGCGGTATTACTCTTGGTGATGCGCTTTAGCCCATGGGGATTGTTGCCTGAGCAAAACAGGTAAGCTTGATTGATAATGAGGAGAACACACATGAAAAAATTACTGTTAGCAACTGCAATTATGGCCAGCCTGACGGGTGTTGCGGTCGCTGATGATGTGAAAGTAGGCGTTTTAATGGGCTTCACGGGGCCGATTGAATCATTGACTCCAAATATGGCTGCTTCTGCTGAATTAGCTTTCAAAGAAGTGTCAGATTCGGGGGCTTTATTAGATGGCAAGAAAATTGTTCCTGTGCGTTCAGATTCGTCTTGCGTTGATGCGGCGGCGGCCACCGCTGCTGCGGAGCGTTTAGTGACTTCTGAGAAAGTCGTTGCGATTGTAGGTGCATCGTGCTCTGGCGAAACTACGGCAGTCGTCAATAATGTTGCTGCACCAAATGGTGTATTAGCGATTTCGCCTTCTGCGACTTCTCCGGCTTTAACAACGATTGCTGACAAAGGCTTCTTTTTCCGTACTGCTCCCTCAGATGCTCGCCAAGGTGAGGTTTTAGCCAAGATCGTAAAAGATCGTGGCATCAATGAAGTGGCGATTACTTATACCAACAATGACTACGGTAAAGGTCTGAGTGAATCTTTCTCAAAAGCCTATGAAAAATTAGGTGGCAAGATTGCGATTAACGCCGCTCACGAAGATGGTAAAGCTGATTATGCAGCAGAAGTCGCTGCCTTAGCCGCTTCAGGTGCTAAAGATTTAGTGGTGTTTGGCTATCTAGATCAAGGTGGTAAAGGTATTGTCCAAAATGCTTTAGATACTGGTGCTTATAAGCGCTTTATTCTGGCAGACGGCATGGTTGGTGAGAAATTTGCTGCTGATCTTGGCAAGAGTATTGAAGGTTCTTTCGGTACGATGGCGGGTGGTGAATACGAAGGGGCGGATGCTTGGAATAAAATTGCGGAAGGCGCAAAAATTGACCCTAAAGGTGGCCCATATCGTGGCGAGTCTTATGATGCAGCCGCTTTAATGGCTTTGGCAATGCAAGCTGCAAAATCCACTGACCGTGCAGCGATTCAAGCAAAAATTGCAGAAGTCGCTAATGCTCCGGGCGAAAAAATTCTCCCCGGCGAATTAGCCAAAGGCTTAAAGCTAATTGCTGAAGGCAAAGATGTGGATTATGTGGGTGCAACCAATGTTGAGTTTGATGATGCGGGTGATGTCCCAGGCTCTTATCGTGAAATGGAAATCAAAGGTGGCAAGTTTGAGTCTGTGAAGATTCACTAAGCTTCAGTTGATGGGATGCTAACAAGGGTAAATAGACTTTACCCTTGTTTAGGAAACAAGATTTTTATTGCTTTAAATTTTTGATCTAGATCAATTAATTGAGGCGAACTACGAAAAAGTACAAGCCTACTCCATAATTTGTCATTCTGATTTTGTCTGTAAAGCCTAACAATCACTGTATCTGAATTCTTAGGAGGATGGAGATGGTTTGGCAATCACATGATTATGAAAAGATCCCCGGCACTTATGTGTTTGATGGGAAGCGCTCGCACTCAGGCTATGCTCTAAATAAAATGGCCTACTCATTTAATCAACAAGCGAATCGTGAAGAGTTTGCTCGCGATATGGACGCTTATTGCCGTAAATATGGCTTAACCGATGAACAACGTGAAGCAGTGCTTGCGGCAGATTTTCTAAAATTGCTGCATTTAGGCGGCAATATCTATTATTTGGCGAAGATTGCTATTTTTCATGGTTTAAGTGTGCAAGATGCAGGGGCCTCGTTTCAAAAGATTAGTACTCCTGAATTTCAGGCTTTATTAAATCGCAATGCAGCAGGCTTTGAAGAGAAACTAGAAAACACAGGAGGTTACTGGCATGGCTAGAATCGTAGGTGGTATTACAACCTCCCATATTCCTGCAATTGGCAATGCAATGAGCAAAAAGCTTGAGCAGGATCCATATTGGAAGCGTTTTTTTGATGGTTATGAACCCGTTAAAGCATGGCTAGAGGCTGTAAAGCCTGATGTTGCTATTGTGGTGTATAACGATCATGGTTTGAATTTCTTCCTTAATCAGATTCCGACCTTTGCTTTAGGTTGTGCCGACCGCTATGAAAATGCAGATGAAGGCTGGGGTTTACAAACACTGGCTTCCTTCGAGGGGGATGCGCAATTCTCTTGGCATTTGGTGGAGTCTTTGATTCGTCAAGATTTCGATATGGCAATGTGCCAAGAAATGTTGGTTGATCACGGCTTTATTACCCCAATGGCCTTGATGTGGCGACACTTGCCAAAGTGGCCGGTGAAAGCCATTCCCTTAGCAGTGAATACTGTACAGCATCCTGTCGCAAGTGCACGCCGCTGCTATCAATTAGGAAAAGCTTTGCGTAAAGCAATTGAGTCTTATCCTGAGGATTTAAAGGTTGTGATCTTTGGTACGGGCGGGATGTCTCATCAATTGCAAGGGGAGCGTGCGGGCATTATTGATGTCGATTTTGACCTGTTATGTATGGAAAAAATCATCAATGATCCTGAATGGCTCACGCAGCTCTCTAATACCGAAATTATGGAAAGAGCCGGTACAGAAGGGATTGAAACCATTATGTGGCTGGTGATGCGGGGGGCTTTGCATGCAAATGTTAAAGTAGTACACAAGCATTATCATGCACCGATTTCTAATACGGGTGCGGGTGTTTTGGTGTTGGAGAATACCGAAACAGTACCGGCTTAAGTTCAGTTAGAAAAACTAGGGGTTGCAGCAGGTGAGTTTGCTAAATCCCTAGTTGTTGTTGCATTTTTTGTTGGAATTAGTTTCGTGCTTATGCAGAGTTAAGTGAATTTGCCATGAGTAAATAGGATAAACCTAACAGAATGCGCAGTAGATCCGTTTGGCAGCCAGTTTTTTCTAGGATCGCCTGAAATTGATTTCGAATCGTAGTGTATGAGCGTTGCCTGCTCGCAGCAATCTGTCGTAATCCAGCACCACACGCAAAACATTCCAAGACACTGAGTTCTGCCTCAGTCAATTTTGCTCGATCTGATAAGAGCTTTAGGGCTTGTTGCAAACCAAGGTTGCTACTAAGCACATGGTCGTAGTGCAAAGGACTACCACTGATTTGTGCAAAAGCACCCTCAATATTACACAAAGTCTGAGTTGCTATCCTTTTCATGGACTCCTCGCTATATCCATCTCGATTACTAAAGCAGACTTGTTAATACTGAAAATATAGTACAGATACATCATGCTCGCTGAGCGATTGACTGCTAATTTGATAGACCTAGAAAAGTCTAAAAATAGCGAGGGACGTTAAAATGTATAGGTCAATAATATCTTTTTGTAACAACAGCTTAGTTCAAATTAAGAGCAAAGTTAGCTTTATGCTGATTTGCTTATTCATTAGTTTATTGGGAATAAATACCAGTTGGGCAACTGATCCTGTGATGAGTCCTACTGCAGCACAAATTTTAGGTGCTAGTACCGAACCAGATATTTGTTGGAAGGATAGTTATGGGCGTGGTGTAGGGCAGCTCCCAACCGCTTGCCCAAATGGTTGGGAGCGTACTGGTGCTGATTTACTTTGTTATCCCAAATGCAAAGCAGGTTTTACGGGGGTAGGTCCAGTGTGTTGGCAAGACTGCCCAAGCAGTTTCCGTAATGATGGTGCAACCTGTGCTAAACCGGCAGCCTATGGACGAGGAGCAGGCTTTCCTTGGGAGTTTGGTGATCCACTCAATGATTCTGGCATGTTTAAACGTTGCGAGGCTAAAAGTGGACGCGGGAATTGTGAAAAGAATGGGGCCGTTGTTTATCCCAAATGCAAGGCTGGCTTTCGCAATGAAGGTTGTTGTATTTGTACCCCAACTTGTCCGGCGGGGATGACTGATACAGGGGTTTCTTGTGTTAAGCAATCTTATGGGCGGGGTGTTGGTAAAGGTGCTACTTGCCCCACAGGGATGGAGCAAGACATGACGGGTGGGCTATGTTATCCCCAATGTAAACAAGGCTCAGCCGGTGTAGGCCCTGTGTGTTGGTCAAGCTGCCCGAAAGATTTTCCAGTCAATTGTGGTGCAGCTTGTGGTGTGAATGAGGCTGCTTGTGCCTTGGCTATTTTAGAGCAAGTTCAATCAAGTACCGAAGTTGCCTTAAATGTGGCTGCCTTGGTAACGACCGCAGGGGCAGGAAATGCGGGTATCAAGGCTGCTAAATTAGGGGGTAAATCCGTACAAAAAAATCTAACTAAACAAGCCAAGGATCAGTTACTCGATCAAGCTAAGCAGCAAGCTCTAAAAACTCGCCAATGGTTACAACAGCAAAGTAATGTTAAAAAAGCACAGGATATGGCCTCTTGGTTAGAACAACCCGCGAATATCAATAGGTATGCTAATACTATGCTGGGTGCTTATGAGAAGGGTGAGTTTGATTTTACTCAGTTGGTGCCTTCAGCAGCGGACTTTGATCCTACAGGTGTGTTGGGAGTAGTGAATGCTTTCAATAAGCCGATTTGTAAGCCTTAAGCTCAACTCGTTATAAAGATAGAATAAAGATAGAGCGTAAGCTGATAAAGCCAAGGAAATTTATTATGCCTTGGCTTTTGCTTGATATTAGAACGTTAATTATCTAATTCTATTAGTTTATTATTTTTATTAGCGAACGATTCAAGCGACGGCACTTGTCAAAGTAGCCAATGAACGCCATTCCCTATTTGTAACTTGGCAGTACTGAGCCGTCTAAGGTTTCAGAGGCTACCTTGTATCATCCTGTTACCACGACACCGCCATCGACGACTAAAGCTTGCCCAGTCATGGCGCGTGAGGCATCTGAGGCTAAAAATAAACTAGGAGCAATCATATCTTCAGGCTGCAACAGTTGGTTCAGGCACTGCCGAGCCAGATGTTCATCTAAAGCTTGTGGAGTCACCCAAAGTTCTTTTTGCCGCTCGGTCATGACCCAGCCGGGGAGAAGGGTATTGACCCGAATATTATCCCTCCCTAATTCGCGTGCTAAACCGCGCGTTAGCCCCGTAATCCCTGCTTTGGCTGCCACATAAGCAGGATACCCCGCATTCCCCATCAGGTAGGAAATAGAGGAAAAATTAATAATAGACCCCCCCCCTAATGCTTTCATGCCCGCTGCGACCCATTGCGCTGTGAAAAAATGGGGGCGCAAATTCACATTCAG
>JBJOOT010000039.1:0-22454 GCA_046051185.1 Pseudomonadota bacterium
TGCCTGTTCCACCTGATTGAGTCGTGCGTGTTAAATCATGTAGGGCATTGGCACCTAATAGCGCATAACGCGCGCCATTAGCTTTTTGGCCAGCTACGGCTAAGAGATTACTCCGAATATCAGTCGATTTTTCAGTATGATTAGATACTAGTAGGGGGATATTGTTGCCATTATTAATTAAATTAAAAACCACTGAATCATGGGATGGATTCCAATCAATATTAGTAATACTATTGCTGTTTTGACTGCCATCGGCATTAAGTTTAAAAATACTTTTGATCGTAGTTTGTTTATTTGTATCAATAGTATTTTGGGTCTTATCGATCTCGTTAACAAGATCATTAATGGTAACTTTAGCGCCATTGCCAGTACGTAATGCCTGCGCCATTAAATCTAATTTACCTTCAGGTAGGGTGCTACTAACGATTAAGTTTTTGTTAAAACTTGTATTGACAGGGTTAGTCAATACGTTAGCTTGTAAAATATTTAAATCATTACCATTGCCAGCATATAGGGTTGAACCATCTAGGTTTAGATCAGTATTATAATAACCTTTAAGACGATAGTTAAAGTTTTGATCATTAGTAGCTTGAGCAATTAATACATTAGCCAACAAGGTATTTGTATCATTATTAGCACCTTGGATGATTAATTGACTATTGGTATCAGCATCTCCTGCCCAAAGTAAGGCTTTATTTGCAGTTATTTTGCGCCCATTAGTACCCACAGTCACTAAATTAGGATCAGTAAAATCAACTAGAGTCGGTGCGGTATCTAAGAATAAAGGCGCACTTGTGACCCCTAAGTGATTACGATGCCTAATACTAATATGATAATTATCTGGCTCAAGATCATTAAAAACTAAAGTAGTTTGTTCGGTGCTTGGATCTATTAGATTTCCATCGCGCTGTATTAAAACCGCTTTTTGCTCACTAATCAGACTGGGATCATTTTTATCTCTAAGCTCCAGTAAGGCCCAATCTACTATGGCTTGATTACCTGTTTGCGCTAAGCGTGTGGCACTGACGGTTTCACTACCCGTGTAATCAAATGGACTATTCGTATAAGGTTGTTGACTCGGAAGATAATTGAGGCTACGTAATGAATCACGCATTAGCCCAGTTGTATTATCATAGGCACCTGATAATAATACCTTTGCTTGTAAATGGACATCGGCAGAAACTGCTAAACTATTTAAGATGAGGACTAAGGCTAATCCCGAACGAGTTAGATAATACATAACCTGTTATTAGACCTTTTGTAAAATTAATCTTATTGTTATTTATTTTGTTATTTATTGATATTATGCAAACTGACCCCCTTTCGTGTATAAACTAAAGAGGTATAGGTTTTCTCCCTAGAGAATAGCATAATTATGTGTATTTATGCTAATAAAAAATAAACTGATGGCAGGGCCCTAGCTTTGATCCTGCCAAGTTTGCTTGAGATGTGGTGAAGAAGCGTTCTAAAGTACTTTAAGTAATTGTTTGGCCGTGCGAAGCCCACTTAAATAAGCGCCATGTACCGTACCTGGGTATTCACTATGGGTTGCCTCACCTGCCCAATATAAGCGCCCATGCCGACTAGCTAAGGCTTGCCGATCTTGATTCGTGCTGCCTACCGCATTAAATGAATAAGAGCCATAAGCAAAGGGGTCTTGCGCCCAACGTGTAATCTGCGCACCCACAGGTTGTGGAAGATTATTACCAAACATAGCTTTCAGGGCTTGCATGGCATCTGCTAACAGGGCTTGGTCGCTCCAATTTTCTAATTCATGCGCACGCTCCGCTGCATTGAAGCCCAGTAAAATCGGGGCACCTATTTTAGCAAAACTAACCCATTCGACCCAACGCCCTGCATCTGGGGATAAGTACTCTAGCCAATCAAGCTCTTTCGGCCAAAATACTTGATTGAATCTTAAATAGGCTTTATTTAATAAACCCATCCCTAAGCGCTGAATAGCTGCTTGTTTAGCCGTAGGTAATGGAGGATTAAACTGAATAGCCTTCCGCTTTAATACCCCTAGAGGCAGGGTGATGATCACATAATCGGCTGTATAAGTTTGATCTTGGGTTTTAACCGTAACACCTGTACTGGTGTAATGGATATTAGCGACGTTTTGCCCTAAGCGTATATCTAAACCTTGCGCTAGATAGTTTGGAATTTGAGCATAACCTTGCGGGAACAAAACCTCAGCGCCACTGAATTCCTCATTATCATCAACGGTCTGTGCTGATATTTCTTTGCTAGAACCAGAGTATTCTTGCTCATAGGTACTATTTAGATAAAAATTTAATTGCGCTTGATAGGCTGAGCTAACTGGCTTATTCACTACCCGTTCAACAGCAGTTTGCAAGGAAATATCAGTATCTAAAAGAGCTGCTTGCTTGAGCGCTTTATTGACCAATTTTTCCATTGTAGCTTCATTGCTACCTTGTACACCTAACTGTTTCAGGCGGGCATCAATATAGAGTTCAGCATTATCATAACTGGTAGCTATGCGTTTTGCTTGGGCTGCATTGGCGAGTTTAGTGATGGGATTTTGGGTTTGTCCATGAATCCAGGAAGCCCCTAAATCCAATGGATATTCAGGCCATACTCGACTGGTATGAATGCGCCCACCAATCCGTTCACGCGCTTCAATAATGGTTACTTTTAAACCTTGATCACTCAAACTACGCGCAGCGGCAAGGCCAGCCATACCTGCACCAATAACTAGAATATTAGGTGGATTGGCGGCTGATAATGGGGTATGCATTAATAAAGGCGTGGCGGCTAAACCAGTTAGAAAACGGCGGCGTGAAAAACTCATATTTATTAAAGGCTAGTCATAAATAAAGGAAATTGTAAACTGAAAATAACTAAAGAGGCTAGTGAATACAAGCCTCTTTAGGTTTAATTAAGGATGTGTTGTAGGTGTATTAACCGTTGGTAAATCTGGCATGGATGCCTTGGATGAGCCATGTCGCTCTGGCTGACCACGCATGAAAATCCAACGTAAGCCTTTACGCAAATCATCAATAAAGGTGAAGACAACAGGGATAACCAATAAACTTAGTAGGGTTGAAGCCAGCAAACCACCAATTACTACAATCGCCATTGGTGAGCGGAAACTGGGGTCAACCCCTAAGCCTAAAGCGGTGGGTAACATCCCTGCACCCATCGCAATGGTGGTCATCACAATAGGGCGTGCACGTTTATGGCAGGCATCAACCAAAGCATCGAAACGATTCATACCACGTTTATGAATATCGACGATGGCGTATTCCACTAAGAGGATCGAGTTTTTAGTCACAATCCCCATGAGCATGACTAAGCCAATCATCGACGGCATTGAAAAACTGCTATGGGTCAACATTAAGGCTACAAATGCACCCCCAAGCGATAAAGGCAAGGCCATTAAAATAGTAATCGGCTGCATAAAGTCATGGAATAGTAGCACCAGAACGACATATATAACCAAAACACCTACCCCCATCGCTATACCAAAGCTACCAAATAATTCCTGCATGCTTTCAATATCACCGGAGGGTGGGCGGGTAACACTCGGTGGCAAGGCCTGCAAGCTCGGTAGTTTTTCCACCTCTGCAGCGACATCACCAAGGCTACGACCATTTAATTCAACATCAATCGTTACATTGCGTTTGCGTTCTAAGCGCTGAATCTGCGTCGGTCCACTGCTAATATCGACATCCGCTACCGCTGAAAGGGGGACTTCACCATTTCTCCCGGGCACACGCAATTGTTGAATCGCTTGCAGATCGGTACGAACTTGTTTATCCAAACGCACACGGACTGGAATTTGCCGTTGTGGTAGGTTCAATTTGGGGAGGCGACTTTCAAAATCCCCTGAGGTGGCAATTTGCACTACATTAGCCAATGAAGCAGTACTAATACCTAATTCAGCGGCACGGGCAAAATTGGGAACAATATGAATTTCAGGGCGTTGTAGGCTCGCATTCGAGGTGATATTGCCGATCCCAGGGAGGGTACGTAATTCTTTTTCGACGGTGAGTACGCTGCTTCGTAGAGCGCTGGCATCATCGCTTGCTAAAGCCACTTGCAATTGCTCACCATTCCCCCCTAAACCAACTTTGATTCGCGCCCCCGGCAAACTCGCAATTTGCTTACGAATTTGATTTTCAACTGCCTGTTGTGTCATAGCACGCTCAGTACGATGGCTTAGAATCACCGTTAAAGTAGCTTTACGTGCATCAGTACCCCCGCCACCGCCAAATGGACCTTGCTGGCTGGCCTCATAACCTATAATAGAGAAGACATTTTTAATCTCTGGAATAGAGCTAATCAGTTCACGAGCTTGTTCAGCGACGACACGAGTTTCTTCTAAAGTGCTGCCCGGTTGTAGCTCTACACTCACGGCTGTTAAGCCTTCATCCCCTGGCGGAATAAAGCCTTTAGGTAATAAAGGAATCAGCATAATAGAGCCAATAAAAAAGGCGATGGCTAAAAATAGGGTGATAAAACGATGACGTAAACACCATTTCATAGTGCGCATATAATTGCGCATAATCCAGCCATCTTCTTGTTTATGTATCTTAGGGGCTTTGAGTAGATAAGCCGCCATCATCGGCGTGAGTAAGCGGGCAACCACTAGGGAGAAGAAAACAGCGATAGCTGCGGTAATGCCAAAGGGTTCAAAGAATTTACCCGGCACACCACCCATAAAGGCGGTCGGTAAAAAAACTGCGATTAATGTAGAAGTAGTGGCAATAACCGCTAAACCAATTTCATCAGCCGCTTCCATGGCTGCTTGATAGGGTGTTTTGCCCATATGCAAATGACGGACAATATTTTCCACTTCGACAATTGCATCATCAACTAAAACCCCAACAACTAAAGCCAAAGCTAATAAAGTTAGCAAGTTTAGGCTGTAATCCATGTAGTAAATTAGGGCAAAGGTGGGCAAGATCGCTAAGGGCAAAGCCACTGCTGAAACAATGGTGGAGCGAAAATCACGTAAGAAAATCCATACCACCAGAATCGCTAATAAGGCTCCTTCAATCATCAGCATCATTGAGCCTTCATAGTTTTCCTCTACGGAAGCAACCGTATCATAGGCTTCGCTGATGGTGACTTGTGGATGTTCAGCAGCGAGTTTTTTGACAGCTTCACGAACCCGCTGCGCCGTTTCAACTTCACCCGCCCCTTTAGTCCGTGTGATTTGAAAGCCGACCACTTGTTTACCATTCCAAAGGGCATACATAGCACGCTCAGAATAGGTATCCTCAACCTTAGCAATTTGATCAAGGCGCACATACCGCCCACCCGCGATAGGAATGGGTAAAGAGGCTAAGTCTTCTGCGGTTTTAACGGCTCCTAAAGTACGAACCGACTGGACTCCACCGCCAATATCGCCGCGTCCACCGGAGGCATCTTTTTGTACTTGACCCAAAGCTTGTGAGATAGCATCCGCCGTCACCCCCAAACCCGCCATCAGGGCTGGATTTAGATTGACCTGTACTTCGCGATCCACGCCACCAATCCGCGAGCTTTTACCAACGCCCGGGACAGCCATCATGGCTTTAGAAACTTCATTGTCTACAAACCATGATAACGCTTCTTCATCCATGCGTTCAGAGGCAACAGTAAAGGTAATAATCGGATTACCTGCGGTAGTCACTTTAGACACCACCGGATCACTCATACTCCCAGGTAGATCAGCCCGAATGCCATCGACCGCATTGCGCACTTCGCTCAGTGCGATCTCAGTATTTTTATCAATGGTAAACTCAATCGCAGTAACTGAAGAGCCATCCGTTAAGGTGGATTGAATATGTTTGATACCTCCTAAAGAGGCGACAGCGTCTTCTACTTTACGTGTAACTTCTGTTTCTAATTGTGAGGGAGACGCACCTTCTAAACTTGCACTGACAGTAATGACTGGCAGCTCAATATCTGGGAATTGTTGAATTAATAAAGAATTAAAACCATAAATACCAAGAAAACTCAGCACTATAAATAGCAAGATAGAGGGAACAGGATTGCGTATCGACCACGCAGAAATATTCATGGTTTTTTCTCAGCAGTCGGGGCTAGTTGCACTAAGTCGCCATCATTTAAAAACGCCCCACCTGTTGCTACCAATTTAATATCGGCAGGCAGTTCACTAAGAATTTCAACACGATCCAATAAGCGTCGCCCGATTTTAACTTCGCGTTGCACAACTCGATTATCAGTGCCAATTTCAAAAACGATATGTTTGCCATCCCGTAAAATAACAGTAGTTTGCGGAACTGTGAGCGCTTCCGTAATACCTTGGCGAATCGTACCTTGTACAAACATGCCCGCGCGGGCGGTACTGCCTGTGGGTAAACTCACATAAACTAAGGCACGCCGAGTATTCGCATCAAGTTGTGGGGAAATTAAGCGTACTTGGCCTTCAATCACCTCACCAGTATTTAAATTCACACTAGCCGTTTGTGCTTCACGAATTTGCCCTAAATCATTGCTTGAAACTTCTGCTCGCCATTCGAGTTTGTTTTGCCGAATTAAACGAAATAATTCAGCACCCGTTTGCACTACACTGCCTAAAGCCGCCGTGCGTGAGCTAATCACCCCATCGTCGGCTGCTACAATAGTGGTTTGGTTTAGGCGAATCTCTTGGCTTTTTAAAGCCGCTTGTTGAACTTTCAAGGCCGCATTTTGTGCTTCTAACACCGCTTCTTGAGCATTCACTGCTAAGCGGCTGGATTCAACGGCAATTTGTTGGGATTTAACTTCTGCTTGTTTAGCTGCCAAGCCTGCTTTTTGAGCAGTCACTCCGGCTTTTTGTGCATCTAAAGCAGCTTTTTGAGAGGCAATCATGGCCTTTTGGCTGTCGATACCCGCACGAGCAGTGGCCTCAGCTGTGATATATTGATCGACTTGTTGTAAGGGCAAAGCACCACTGGTTTTTAATTGACGCGCCCGATCTGCATTAGCTTTGGCTTCGGTATAACTGGCATTGGCTTGGACTAAGCCAGCATTCGCTTGAGAGACGCCCGCTTCTGCCTGACCTAAAGCCGCTTGCGCTTGACTGATATTCGCATTAGCTTGTACCAAACCTGCTTCTGCTTGAGTCACGCCGGATTGTGCTTGTACCACACTGGCTTCAGATTGTTTTACGCCCGCTTGTGCTTTTAAAATCTCAGCCTTAGCTTGGTTAATCACTGCTTGTTGCTGAGCAATATCCGCTGCGACGGTTTCTTGGGAGAGTTTGACCAAAGGTTGCCCTTTTTTCACCATTTCACCCACATCGGCGAGAACTTCTGTAATCCGTAAGCCACCAATCTCCGCTGCAATAATCGCTTCTTGCCAAGGGTTAATTACACCATCCGCTTGAATCGTAGTCTCCCACGATTCTTGCTGTGGGCTGACACTGGTGACGGTTAAAGCAGGTTTAGTGGCTCCAGCATTGGGTTTACCCGTAGCGTTAGCCCCTTTGGCCGGAGCTTCAGATCCCGCAGCAGGAGTAGGGCTAGTGGGTGTCGGTGAAGGCGTGGTTTGTGCCTGACTGATCAGGATCGGATTGACTGCGACAGCTAGCCCAAAGAGAGTACAGAGGCTGATCCGAAGTGTGCGATTGACTGATTTCATCATAATTCGTTTTGGCTCAAAATTTAATTAATTTAGTCATTTCGATGATCAATCTTTGATAAGTAAAGCTAGAGTTTACGATCAAAATGACTAGTGGTCAGTAGGATAGCGGAAGCCCCTACTGATCGGTAGCCTCCTTACAAAAATTTACACAGCTTGCCACTAGGTTTGGATAGTTTGTGCCATCGTTATGACTATAGAGTTAGAACAGTGGATCTAGAACTGTATTGTTGATTAAAGTTGTTCGTTGCACAGCAGCATTAGAAATTAAAAAGGGTTATACTATCAAAATTAATGGATAAAGCTAAAACCATTGATTTTTACCGAGAGTTTATGGCTAGCATCTGTTGCTCTAAGGATTAACTTGCTAAACATCAAGGTAGGCGTTTGCTGAATCAGGATAAACTCCGGCAGATAAGCAACGCAAAAGCACAAGGTTTAACTTAGGCCATTTAACTTGTGTCGATTTGAGGAGGCGTGGATGGAGGCTGAAAAGCGGGCAGTTGATTATTCTTTGTTAACGCTGCAAGTGCGTGAATTAGTGCGTCCTGCTGTCATGGTCAATCAGGACACGAGTATTCAAGCCACCGCTGCACAAATGACGCAAGCCAATAGTCATACAGCCTTGGTCGTTCAAGAGCAACGCTTAGTCGGTATTGTGACCGATCAAAATTTTCGGGTAAGAGTCGTGGCGAGTCAACATGATCCACAGGATCGGATTAGCAATATCATGACACCGCAACCAATGACCTTACCGCCGCATGCCCCTGCTAGTGAAGCCATGCTAATCATGGCGCATCACAATATTCGACATATTCCTGTGGTCGATCCACAAACCCAAGCTATTTTAGGGGTTGTCGGTGGTACTGATTTATTACGTAGTCATAGCCATAATGCGATTTATTTAATTGGCGATATTTATCTAGCCAAAGATCTTGATACCCTTAAAGAGCTGAGTTTGCACCGTCCCAAAGCCTTGGTGAGTATGGTCAAAAGTCTCACAAGCTACCATGTTTCGCATGCTATTAGCTCAATTGGGCAAGCAATCACGCGCAGGCTTTTGCAATTAGCTGAGCAACAGTTGGGGCCTCCTCCTGTGCCGTATGCTTTTTTGGTGGCGGGTTCATTAGCTCGCTTTGAGCAAACTGCTTATTCTGATCAGGATAATGGTTTAATTCTTTCTGATGCTTATCAAGAGGCTGAGCATGGGGAGTATTTTAAACAGCTAGCGGAGTTTGTTTGTGATGGTTTAGATGCCTGTGGCTATGAATATTGCCAAGGCGGTATTATGGCTTCTAATCCACAATGGCGGCAGCCTTTATCTGTCTGGCGTCACTATTTTGCGAAGTGGATTGAAACACCAGATCCCCAAGCCTTGTTATATTCAACGATTTTTTTTGATCTACGTTGCTTGTATGGTGAGGCGGCCTTATTTGATGATTTGCATCAGAGTATTTTGGCGCGGACTCAATCCGGTAGTTTATTTTTAACGCACATGGCGGCAAATGCCTTGAATTTCCGCCCACCTTTAGGGTTTTTTAAAGGTTTTGTGTTAGAAAGACAGGCAAATGGTGAAAAAACCTTGGATATGAAAAAGCGTGGAGTTGTACCTGTGATTGATGTCGCAAGGGTTTATACTTTAGCAGCCGGTTTGCCCGTGACGAATACTCGTGAGCGCTTACAAGCTTTGGGTGAAGTGAAGCGAGTGGAAATGGATCGACTGGCGAATGTTTTAGATGCATTTGAGTTTATTAGTCTGACACGCTTACGCCATCAAGCTCGACAAATTGAAGCAGGGCAAGTTGCAGATAATCAAGTAATGCCCAATGAATTATCTGAATTTGAGCAGCGCCACTTAAAGCATGCCTTTGAGGTGGTGACGAATTTCCAAGATAACTTAGCCCAACGTTATCAGGCAACAAGCTTACGTTAGCCTGATTAGGATTAGCCTGATTATGAGGGGAGGCAGGTTTTATGTTACGCGGAATGACTTCAGCACGTTTAGTGGCTTTATTCCTGTTTGGCGGTGCGCTCTTAAATTTCCCTTTACTGGCGCTATGGGATAAGGATATTACTCTCTTAGGTGTACCTTTATTTCCGGCGGCTTTATTTATTATTTGGGCGGGTTTGATTGCAATCCTTGCTTGGTTGATGGAAACCGATGAGCATTAGGGGGCGCGATGATTTCTAGTAGTCTTGTGATTGCCGTTTCCTTTTTGTATGTATTAGCGCTGTTTGCGGTTGCTTGGTTTGGCGATAAACGTGCGGCTGAGGGGCGTTCCATTATCGCGAGTCCTTGGGTGTATGCCTTATCAATGGCGGTTTATTGCACGGCTTGGACTTATTTTGGCAGTGTTGGACGCGCTGCGAACACCGGTTTATGGTTTTTACCCATCTATTTAGGGCCGATGCTTGCGATGATTTTAGCGTGGATTGTGCTGCGCAAAATGATTCGTATCGCAAAAACGTATCGGATCACTTCCATTGCTGATTTTATTGCTAGTCGCTATGGCAAAAGCCGCAGTTTAGCCAGTTTAGTCACGCTCATTACCATCGTCGGTATCCTGCCTTATATTGCTTTACAGTTGAAAGCGATTTCCAGTGGCTATGCGATTTTGACGACACCTTTAGGTGAACCACGCCAAGAAATCGGCTTATGGTTAGGGGATAGTACGCTGTATATCGCCTTGGCCTTGGCAGGTTTTACTATTATGTTTGGTACTCGCCACTTAGATTCCACTGAGCGCCATGAAGGTATGGTGGCTGCTATTGCGTTTGAGTCGATTATTAAATTAGTTGCTTTTTTGGCAGTCGGTATTTTTGTTGTTTACGGAGTGTTTAATGGGCTAGGGGATTTATTTGCCCAAGCCTTAGCAGATGAGAAACTCAAGCCGTTATTAATGCTCAGCCAAGGTGCGAAAGAATTTGCTTATCCACAATGGTTTGCTTTGATTACGCTGGCTATGTTGTCAGTTATTTTTTTACCCCGCCAATTCCAAGTAATGGTGGTAGAAAATGTTGATGAACGCCATCTCAAACGGGCTAGTTGGGTGTTTCCACTGTATTTATTGTTGATTAATATTTTTGTACTGCCGATTGCTTTGGGAGGACTCTTGTTTTTCGGGCAAGGTGCGGCTGATCCTGATTATTTTGTCTTATCTTTGCCCTTAGCGCATGGCTATGAATGGCTGGCCTTATTTGTATTTGTGGGGGGCTTATCGGCGGCCACTGGGATGGTTATCGTTGAGGCGATTGCCGTTTCTACGATGGTTTGTAATGACTTAGTCATGCCTTTTTTATTGCGTACTGAACGTTTTGGTAGTCGAGCCAGTGGCGATTTAACGGGCTTACTGTTGATGATTCGACGGGTAGCGATTTTAGGGATTTTATTGCTGGGTTATTTATATTTCCGTGTGGCCGGTGAAGCTTATGCCTTAGTGAGTATTGGTTTGATTAGCTTTGCCGCCGTTGCGCAATTTGCGCCCGCGATGCTCGGTGGCATGTATTGGAAAGTCGGCAACCGTCAAGGTGCGTTAGCGGGTTTATTATTGGGGTTTGCCTTGTGGATTTATACCTTACTGCTCCCGTCTTTGGTTAAATCCGGTTGGCTCGATGCGGATTTCATGATGGAGGGTTTGTGGGGGCTAACTTGGTTAAAGCCAGAGCAACTGTTTGGTTTACAAGGCTTAGATAATCTGACGCATGCTTTATTTTGGAGCTTATTCGCGAATATTAGCGCTTATGTGCTCGTTTCGTTGTGGACTCGCCCTGAGGCTCGTGAGGCTAGCCAAGCTTTGTTATTTGTCGATGTGTTTGAGCGGACGGCGAGTACCCATCCGGTCTTTTGGCAGGGGCGTGCTAAATTATCTGATTTGCGTAATCTGACGGAACGCTTTTTAGGAGTGGATAAAGCTGAGCGCTTATTCACCGACTATGCACGACGCTTAGGGTTGACGCAAACTAAAGATATTCCGGCCAATGCGCAATTAGTTCAATACGTTGAAACTCAATTAGCGGGTGCGATTGGGACGGGTTCGGCGCGAATGATGGTCGCTTCCGTGGTAGAGGAGGAGCAACTTGATCTAGATGATGTCATGCGTATTTTGGAGGAAGCCTCTCAACTCCGTGCTTATTCAAAAGCCTTGGAGGAAAAATCACTGTCTTTAGAAAAAGCAACCAGTGAACTACGCGCTGCGAATGAACAATTAAAAAGTTTAGATAAGCTGAAAGATGATTTTATGTCTTCTGTTACCCATGAGCTAAGAACGCCACTCACCTCGATTCGTGCCTTCACTGAAATGATGCTAGATGATGATGAGATGGACACTGAGCAGCGGCGGCAGTTTTTAGAAATTGTGGTGGGTGAGGCCGAGCGCTTAGGGCGTTTAGTGAATCAAGTGCTGGATATGGCTAAAATCGAAGCAGGTCATGCAGAATGGCATAATAGCGATGTTGATATTCAGTCCGTGGTTAAACAAGCGATCAATAGTATTTCGGGGACTTATTTAGAAAATGGCTTGAGTTTGAATTTGCACGGTGAACATGAAGTTATCGCGCCGATTCGAGCTGATTCTGATCGCTTAATGCAAGTTATGTTGAATCTATTATCCAATGCGGCTAAGTTTGTGCCCCATCCGGGAGGCATCGTTGATGTGTATATCACAGATACCGTTGAAGGAGTGACGGTGGCCGTGCAGGATAATGGCAAAGGCATTGCCAGTAATGAACAAGAACAAGTCTTTGAAAAGTTCCGGCAAGCTGGCGAGTT
This sequence comes from Pseudomonadota bacterium, assembly GCA_046051185.1. Taxonomy (GTDB): domain Bacteria; phylum Pseudomonadota; class Gammaproteobacteria; order Thiotrichales; family Thiotrichaceae; genus Thiolinea. The sequence continues at coordinate 12,365 of JBJOOT010000039.1, forward strand.
TTCAGATCGCCCTCAAGGGACAGGTTTAGGTTTGCCAATTAGTCGCCAAATTGTGGAGCATTTTGGTGGCCGGATGTGGTTGGAGTCGGAGTTAGGTGCAGGTGCGCGGTTTAGCTTTTTCTTACCGCGCTTAAAGGATGCTTAGCAAGTAGGAACAGAGGAGGCGAGCGCATGAGTGCAAAGGTATTAATTGCCGATGATGAACAGAATATTTTAATTTCCCTTGAATTTTTAATGAAGCGGGAAGGTTATCAAGTGCGAGTTGCGCATGATGGCCAAGAAGCCGTGGACGCTGTTGGCAAAGATAAGCCAAATTTAATGCTCCTCGATGCGATGATGCCCAAAAAAACTGGTTTTGAGGTTTGCCAAGAAATTCGCTCCAATCCTGATAATGCCGATATTATTATTCTCATGCTCACTGCTAAAGGCCGCGATACCGATATGGCTAAAGGTTTAGCTTTGGGGGCCAATGCGTATATGGTGAAACCTTTTTCAACTAAAGAATTAGCACAAAAAGTTCGAGAGTTATTAGGTGCTGCGGCATGAAAAAAACAGATTGGCGAATCATTGCAGGCACAGCAATTGTCGGCGTGGTGTGTTTAATTTGGTTATTAGTTTCGGGTGGCTTGATTTGGTTAGCTTTAGAAGAAAATGAACGAGCTGCCGCTGTGGCAGCGATTGGCCCACGCATTGCTCTGTTATTTTTAATGTGGGCTGCGTCTTTGATTGCAGTCTGGGTAGTGCTAGGTTATTTAGTGCGCTATTTCATGACAGCCCCTGCTCGTTTACTAGAAAATGCTCAGATTCTATTGGGGACAGATGTAAAGCGTAATTTAGTACCTGATGGTAGCCCAGAGAATAAAAAGCTTACAGAATTGATTAATCAGTTGGTTGAACAACGAGAGTCGCTACGTGAGGAAATGGATCAACGGGTGCAAGAGGCGAGCCGGAATACAGAGTTAGAAAAAAATCGCTTAGCGGCCTTAATGTCTGAGCTCACTCAAAGTGTCGTAGTTTGCAATTTAGATGGGCGAATTTTGTTGTATAACAACCGAGCGCGTACTCAGTTTCGGGCTTTGTCTAAAGCACCATCTGTGGCTGGTGGCGTCGAATTAATTGGTTTAGGGCGTTCAATTTATAGCGTATTTGATCGCAAACTTGTTGCGCATGCTTTGGAAAATATTCAGCATCGTTTGCAACGAGGGGCTGCTATGCCCTCGGCACAATTCGTCACTACCACACAGGCAGGGCAATTACTGCGGGTACAAATGACGCCTGTCCGTGCTGTGAAAATGCCCGCAGAAGGTTCAGATGATGCTCCACTGCAAACCAATGAATTAACAGGCTTTGTCTTAATGCTGGATAATATTACTCGTGATTTTGAAGAGGATTCCGAAAAAGATCGCGTTTTATACTCCCTCACGGAAGGCAGTCGGGCTGCAATTGCCAATGCTCAAGCAGCGGTGGAGGTTTTAGAATATCCCGACCTAGAACCAGAGATGCGTGAGCGCTTATTGTGTGTCGTGCGCGATGAGATTCATAGCCTCGGTAAGCGGATTGAGGAAATGCAAACCTCTTCAGCCAATAGCTTGCGTTCACGTTGGCCTTTAGAGGAAATGCTAGGCGCTGATTTAATTGAAGCAGCTATTCGCCGAATTGAAGCCAGTTTAGCGGTTAAGGCGAGTGCAGATAATGTCGATACCAGCCTGTGGCTGAAGGTAGAAAGCTTTTCCTTATTGCAAGCCTTAGTCCATTTAGCGGGGAAACTCCAAGCTGAGTGCCAAGTTCAAACCGTGCAATTACGCTTACAAACGAATGGTCAGCGTGCTTGCTTAGATATGCTGTGGTCGCCATTAGGGGATGGGACTAAAGCGGTAATCGGCTGGGAAATGGAGCAGATTAAAGTCGGTACAGAAACGATGTCACTGACAGTACAAGATGTCCTTACTCGACATAGTGGCGATTCATGGGTAGAGCGTGAAGCAGATACGGGACGTGCTTTCTTCCGCTTATTATTGCCCTTAGCTGCACCCCAAGAGGAATTAGCTGCAGATACCTTCTTGCGTAGCGAAAGTCGCCCTGAATACTATGATTTTGACTTATTTAAAAGCTCTGAGCTATCACGTTCTTTAGATGATAGCTTACTGACAGAATTAACTTATACGGTCTTTGATACAGAAGCAACAGGGCTTAATCCTGCAGGCGGTGATGAAACTATCCAAATCGGTGCAGTACGTATCGTCAATAATAAGCTTTTGCATCATGAGTTTTTTGAGCAGCTGATTGATCCGAAACGCACGATTCCACCCGAGACTATTCCGATTCATGGGATCACACCTGAAATGGTGAAAGGGCAGCCTACGATTGAATCAGTATTACCAGCTTTCCATACCTTTGCCCAAGAAACGATTTTAGTGGCCCATAATGCTGCTTTTGATATGCGCTGTTTCCAAGTTAAAGAGCAGGCAACTGGTGTGGTATTCGATCATCCGGTTTTAGATACCTTGTTGCTTTCTGCTGTGGTGCATCCTAATCAAGAATCGCATCGCTTAGAAGCCATTGCTGAGCGGTTTAATGTCAATATTATAGGTCGACATACCGCGATGGGGGATGCGATGGTGACGGCTGAAATTTTTATGAAAATGATTCCGCTTTTAGCAGAAAAAGGTATTTATACTCTAGGTGAGGCACGAGCTGCTGCCCAAAAAACCTTTTATGCACGATTAAAGTATTAAACACGATTAAAGTATTAAAATAGTAAGAAAAGGCCATCGTCTAAGCGAGGAGGCTTTGGCTGGTTTTGCTGATCGAGATCGGGTTATCTATCCTGCAAAAGGGAAGGTGGGCTGGTATGCTACGAGTTAATTTGGGTAAAATTACGGTGGTTTTATGTTCTGCTATTCGATTCAAAAGGAGATGCTGTATGGGCCTTTGGCTCTATTAGAGACTATTTAGCAAGTTTTTTAGAAAAGATAACTGCCCAATTAGCTGATGCTATTTTTTAACAGTAAGCAATATATAACAAAGCTAGATGATTTTTATTGATTAAAAATCAGTGGCTTACTGGATTTTCGATTGCTTGTCAAGCAAAAGTGACCACCATAAAAACTAACATCCTTTTATCCTGTATTTACTGCTTTTTACCCGAAAAAGCCCCAGTATTCTAGTTTTATCCATCTATGCTTAAAGGGATAAGGAAGCTTTTTAAGCAAAATAAGTTGAGAAAATAGGGTTTGATGATGATGCCATCTATACGTTCTGCATTTTTGCTCTTATTGGTTCTATCCGAGCCTATTTTCCCGCAGATAAACGCTGAGGATCAACGTGGGCGCGAAGAGGCTTTTATTAAAACGGTATTGGCGGATGAACCCGAGTCGATTTTAGAGGCTTTGAAAAAAGGGGCGGATGTCAATCAAATCACTGGTACCGGGCAAACCATACTTTGTGCAGCTAGTATGTTGGGTAAAGCCAATGCGGTGAAAGTCTTGATTGATCATGGTGCTCAGCTTTTAGATAGTTGTGTGGTGAGTGCGGTTGCAAACGGTCATGCGGATATTGTGGCTTTATTTTTAGACCGAGGTAAAAGCCCTGATCTACTTACAGGGGAGTCGCAAGATACTTTATTGCATTTAGCGGTACGCTCTGGCTATGTCGATGTCACTGAATTATTAGTTGCACGCGGGGCTGATCCAAAAATCAAAAATGAAGATGGTCAAACCCCACGTGATCTCGCTCAACAAGGTATACAGCTCTTAGAGGCTATTAGCGATGTATTACAGCAAGCAGAGAGTGAGTAGCTTTAAAAAAACGCGATGCCTAGAGGCCATTGACCTTGATCAGGAGAGGAAATCAAGCAAACTCGCTCCTCCCTAATGCCCTTGTACTTTCAGATGAGCCATCAGCAAACGCTCTAACAGCATACCGACCCCAAGACCCACTAATAAAGCCGGAATCTGTAAATTCTCCACGAGCAGTAGTATCAGTATCAAGAGCAAGATGGGTTTGCGAAGGCTAATATATGTGGCGCTCGTCATGGCAGCTAGCATTGCAGCATCAACATTACCAGGAATGATCTGAACTGTTGCCGCACCTAAAGCTCCACCAACAAACAATAATGGAAAAATGATGCCACCCAACCAACCACCTGTGACACTCAGCAGGATCAGCATCAGTTTCAGCACCGCAATCAGTAGCAAAACCCAAAGTCCAATTTCATGTGTCTGTAGATATTCCAGCTCATAATAACCCGCTCCACGTAGAAATGGATGAAGGGCACAGACAAAACCTATCAAAACACCAGAGAGTATGCCTTTGTACAAAGGTAAGTAGCTAAGCTGAAGCTTTTGCATGTCTTGCATGAGTGTCTGTCCTAGGTTTACAAACGCAAGAGTCAGCAGACCCGCTAATAAAGCCGCTACCAAGGGTGCCCAGAGATTGAATGATTGCTCCACAGCTACAAGATGGATACGGTGCAGACTACTTTCAGGATTCAGTAGTTTAAGGCTGAAATAAAAGGCAACCACTACACAGGCAAAAGTCAAAATACGCGCAAACCATGGGATGGTTGACTCGGTATCTGCCATTGTTGAGGGAGGTAGATTTAGCCCCGTCTCTTTAGTGGCGATCGGCACCGTATAAAATTCACCGAAGGTGGCTTCTTGTCCTAAACGTTCAATATAGGCGGCTTCATGTTGGCTGGTGTACAAGTGGTGGCGTATTATCCATGCCATTTCAGCACCAATAGCCATTAGCGCTGCTTCTGGTCCAATGGAAGCCCCCAGTCCTACTGCGAAGATACCAATCAGTATTACTAATCCTAATCGGAGTGGATCACCCTTTGTTCCCTCTGTGGTTTGTTTAAGCTGTGCCAATTTTTGCTGTAATAGCCCAATCAAGATGCCCCCAACCGCAAAAATACCAAAGATCACCAAGGGATGTTGTTGATAGTGATGCTCCCAAATCAGCAGGGATAATTGCTCCATCACCACTAAGGTGAGAGCAAGAATAAAGCCACCCATCAGCCCCATGAGCAGAGGTAACCAGAAATAGGCGCGACGCTGTTGGGCAGAGCTTAAAATAGCAGTCAATTTGTGGGGCAAGCGCATAGTATTCAGTTCACTCAGCTTAAGGCTCAAGTTTTAACTTAGTCAGGTATGATTAGCTAACTTAAGTTTTTCTTTAAGAACTCAAGAGTACGCTCCCAAGCCAGTTTAGCATTGGCCTCGTCATAACGTGCACCAGTGGGATTCGCAAAAGCATGATCAGCTTCATACCAATACACAGTTAAGAGATCTTTTTTACCGGCTTTATCCATTTCTTGTTCAAAGCCACCGACCATCGCTGAATTAATACTTTTATCGAGTTTAGCGAATTGCCCTAAGACAGGGCCTTTTAAGGTTTTTAAATCATTGGCTGTTTTGTTGACATTACCATAATAAATAATGGTTGCATCGATGGGCGTGGCGATTGAAGTATTCAGTGACCAGCCACCACCAAAGCACCAACCTAAGCTAGCAACCTTGCCATTTCCTCGCTCATGTTTTCTTAAATAATCAACCCATTTAACCATGGTTTCTTTAGCAATTTCAGGATCTAAATCACTCATGAGAGCCTTGGCTTCATCAGGCGTACTAGCAACCTTACCACCGTATAAATCCACCGCTAAAGCCAAATAACCGAGATTGGCTAATTCAGCCGCGACGGCTTTAATTTGATCATTCAAGCCCCACCATTCATGAATTAAAATGACAGCGGGTGCTTTTTCGGCTGCAGGCAAAGCAAGGGAAGCCTTGACCTTGGTATCCATTTCTAAATTGGTCGATACCTCTTCAACTTGAGCGGCGGCTGCTTTAGCTAGCTCTGGATAGGCCAAAACTGTAGCTAAGGGTAAGCAAGCTAAGCCTTGTAAAAATAAGCGACGTTGAGTTGAATCTAGTTTAATCGGGGGTAATGGGGTTTGAGTACCGCAACCGTGTAAATCACACATCTGTTTCTCCTCGACTGATTAAACAAAATAAAAACCAAATGACGGTCATGAAGACCCAAGCAATAAAACCTAAGCAATGAAGTTTCTGCCTGCGATCATTTATTTGACTATTTAACGAGTGGCTTGTCGATAATTGGCGAGCACAATCCCCGCTGCAACCAATACTATACCTAACAAATGATAGAGATGAAGCTTTTCGCCAAGCAAAACTACAGCGATTAAAATCCCTGAAATCGGCACAACATGAGCAAATTGCCCCGCACGATTCGCACCAATACGTTGTGTACCATGATTCCAGAATAAATAAGACAGCACGGAAGGGAAAATCGCCACATAAAGTACACTGCTAATGCTAATCCAATTCAAGGGCATTGTTCGTGTAGTCATCATAATTTCATACAAATACAAGGGGAAAATCCCTACAATCCCAATCGCTACGGTATAGCCTAGGATTGGTAAACCTTTGAGTTCATTGGGTAGCTTGCGTAACAAAACGGTATATAAAGCCCAATCAAGCACTGCAAATAAAATAATTAAATCGCCGGTATGAAATTCTAGCTGCACAAGATGCTTAAGCTGGCCTTGAATCAAAATCACTAAGACGCCGATTAAAGAAAGCAAAATTCCTAACCATTGGCGGGAGCTGGCAAATTCACCTAGAAGCAGGCTAGATAACGCAATAATAAAAATCGGATTCACGGATTGGAGCAACACCCCATTCGTCGCTGTGGTCGTCTGTAAGCCTAAATATACCAAGGTATTAAAGCCACTGACCCCTAACAAGCCTAGCACTAGTACCAGTGGCAAATGCTGTTTGAACGCCGACCATTGTGCATACATAGGACGCCATACCCAAGGTAATAAGATCAAGCCCGCCACGCTCCAGCGCCAGAAGGATAAACCCATTGGTGGGATTTCGACATTAAAGGCACGTGCTATATTGAAATTGCCTCCCCAGAAGCTTGCAGCTAAAACCAATAAGAGATAAGGCGAAAAGCGATCAAGAAAACTGTTATTCATAAGCGAGGTATTCTGTGTGGCTAGGAATTTCGGCTATGATAGCCGAATAAATAAAATTGCAGGAGTGATTAGGAACATGAGTAAAGGTAAACTGCTCATTGTAGGGATTCTATTCGGTGTACTGGCGATCTTTGCCTTCATTGGTGTGAAGAGCATGATGAGTGACCGCAAACTGGTGACTCAAGATACGGGGTATACACCGATTTTACCGGAAGGCTCAAGTTCAGCAGGTTCAAGCTCAGGGGTTGTCGGAGCTGGGACAGATCTTAATACGGGTACACTGCCTAGTGCTAGCTCGCCGGCTACCGAGCCTAATCTTACAACCCAAGATCGCCCTCTACCGGATAATACAGCCAACCCAGCCGATACGATCAGCTTAGAGGGAGAGCCACAAGACGCTACGACTAACTCAACAAATCCGAATTTACCAGCTGGGCAAATTAATGCAGGTACTGCACCGAGCGCCACGGACACCGGTACAACGGCTACGACCAATACGACGAACCCAAGCACTACACCGTCAACAACCACTACCACTAATACGAATGCAGGCACTGACACGAATCTCCAAGCAACTGCACCCGTAAGTACCGGCTTCACTGAGCCAGTGCAAGGCTCGATGGGGAAATTAGGCTTAACGATTTTTGATAGTCTTAACCCGAGTGCTGCATTGACTGGTGAGTTTTTGGTCTATGACACGGAAGGTGTACAAGTCGCTTCATTTTCAGGCAGTGATACCACGAGTTTTTCTTTACCCTCTGGCAAGTATTTGGTCAAGGTCAAATCCAATGGTAAAGAGGCTTCGCGTTTATTAGAGGTGTATGCGGATAAGCTTACTAATGCCCGTTTTGAAATGCCTAGTTCAGCCGTGGCGAATACCACTACTTCGGGTACTCAAACAACGTCCACTAATGTCCCTGCCGCTACTAATACCAATGGTCAAGTTTATATTACGGTGCGGGCGGCTGAAAATAATCGAAACCTGCGTTCAAATATCTATGTGCAAAAGCAAAATGGTCAGCATGTAGCGAAAAGTAATTATGCCGAAGGGGCAGAGTTTTCTTTAGCGCCGGGCGCTTATAAAGTCACGGTGAAGGTGGAAGGGCGGCAAGATGTGGTGCGTACGATCCGAGTTTCTGCCAATGGCATTGTCCGTGAGACGATTATGATTCCACCTGCCGGAAATGCCGCCCCGCCTCAGCCAGTTCCACAGCCTACTCAACCTGCTACCTCGTCCCCGATACAAACGAATCCAGCCACTGTTGCAGTACAGCAGGAGGGCTTATTACGCTTACGTTTAAATACAGGGCAGGGCTTACCAGAGCAAGCTCGCTTTGTGATCCGTAATAAACAAGGTGAGCGTGTGGCAACCGTTGGACCTGCACCTAATGGTGAAATTAATTTGCCAGCAGGGACTTATGAGATTACAGCTGGTATTCAAGGTTTGCGGCAAAGCCGAATGATTGAAGTTGGCAATGGGCGAGTGAGCGAGCTTGCTTTTGAGGCTGCTGAGATTATTGGCCAAGAACCAGTGCCTGCAGTATCAGTACCACCGCAGGTCACACCCGTTCAAAATGGCCAGCCGCTAACACCTGCACCCGCTCAACAAGCGGGTGGACGTTTACATTTGTATGCGATTTCGGGGGTGGATCGTCAGCCATTACGGGTTAATTTCACGGTCATGACCTTGCAAGGCCAACCGATTCAATCGTTTCATAATGTCAGTTCAGCCGAATTGCGTATACCTCCACAATCTGTTCAGGTACGGATTAATTATCAAAGTATGAATGGCACAGAAGTGATTAATGTTTTGCCTGATCAACCGACGGAATATACGTTTACTATTTCGCCGACAAACTAAATTTTAGTTGTTGAGCAAGCTAAGCGTGCTCAAAGGAAAGGCACGCTTAGCTTAAGGGCGGTAGGCTGGCAGTTATCTTTAGGCGATAGGGAGACTCTGATGGGTAGGCTAACAACGCATATTTTGGATACAGCCAATGGTTGCCCCGCTGCTGGTGTGCAGATTCAGTTATATCGCTATGCTAGTGATGGCAAAGTGTCTTTAATCAAAACGGTGACGACTAATCAGGATGGGCGCTGTGATCAAGCTTTGCTGACGGATGCCGAGCTTGAGCTGGGCATTTGGGAGCTGGTTTTTTATTTAGGGGCGTATTTTCGGTCGAAGGGAAATGCAATGCCTGAGCCTCCGTTTTTAGATCAGATTCCGGTACGTTTTGCCGTGGCAAACCCCGATGCACATTATCATATTCCTCTTTTGGCTTCGCCTTGGAGCTATTCAACTTATCGTGGGAGCTAAATGATGCAGGCTAGCACGCGCAATCAGCTTAGTTTTATGCTTGATGGTCAACGCATCGACCTGAGTCAGATTGCGCCCACTACCACCGTGTTGAATTTTTTACGCGAGTACTTGAGGCGTACCGGTACGAAAGAAGGTTGTGCCGAGGGTGACTGTGGGGCTTGTACCGTTGTAATTGCAGATTGGCATCAAGGACAATTACGTTATCGAGCCGTGAATGCCTGTATTCAATTTCTACCGACCCTTGATGGGAAACTATTGTATACCGTTGAGAGCCTCAAAACTCAGCATGGGTTGCATCCTATTCAACAAGCAATGGTTGCTTGTCATGCCTCGCAATGTGGCTTTTGTACTTCCGGTTTTGTCATGTCTTTATTTGCCCTTTACAAAACGGAAGCACGCCCAACCCGTAAGCGTTTATGCACAGCGCTTGCTGGGAATTTGTGCCGCTGTACGGGTTATCGACCGATTCTGGAGGCGGGGCAGAAAATGTATGCTTATGCTCAACAAATACCTAGCGAGCAGCAAACTGTCGTTTCAGCGGCTGTTGGCAACTTGTTCGGGCAAGAAGCCTTAATTCAGCAGCTCCAAGCTCTTGAGTCTACCCAAAGCCTTGTACTCAGTGATAAGGATGGTCATTTTTTCGCCCCCAAAACCTTACCGTTGTTCGCAGATTATTTAGTTGCTAATCCGCAAGCACGGATACTAGCGGGTGGTACCGACCTTGGTTTATGGGTGACTAAGCAGCATCGTGATTTAAAGCAACT
>JBJOOT010000040.1:0-22255 GCA_046051185.1 Pseudomonadota bacterium
GCCGCTTGTTCTAGCCCACGCCACAACCGATAATACTCAGCCACACTCAAGCTTACATGGGGCTGCACAAACAAATCGGCTGGTAAATCAGCTAATTTTAGAATATGCGTAGGGGATAACCCCAAATCAGTAATAATGACTCGCCAACCACGATGCAAGCTAAAACGACGCGCCTGTTCCACAGCCTTCCCCCTTTATTTAGACCCTAGTTTTTATTTCACGACGGAAAGAACCATCTTGTCAAAAATACGATCACCAAACCACTTACGCACAAAAATCATCGGCTTGGCATATTTACCCGCGACATAGCGAGTTTTTGGTTTACGCGCACGCACTGCTTGCAAGACAAGATCGACAATGACTTGTGGGTTTGACAATTCGCCCTTTGCTTCGGAGGCGCGGGTACTCTCAGCGACTGCCTGCGCCATTTTAGCATAAGGCCCTTTCCCTGAGCGTTCTAACATGGGTTCGACCATTACCCCTGCAAACTCGGTGGCAATCGCGCCCGGCTCGATAATCACGACATCAATATTGAAAGGACTGAGTTCAAGGCGCAGGCAATCAGACCAGCCCTCTACCGCGTGTTTGGTGGCGTGATACCAACTGCCCAATGGGGTATAGATTTTGCCACCCATTGAGGACATATTGATGATTCTGCCGCTTTTTTTCTGACGCATGGAAGGCAAGAGCAACTTAGTTAAATACGCCATACCAAATAAATTGACCTCAAATTGATAACGCGCATCTTCGATGCTGGTATCTTCCATTGCACCATACAAACCAAAACCGGCATTATTGATTAAGATATCGACCCCACCATGATTCTGAATAATATGCGCTACAACGCTCTGAATCTCCTCTTGTTGGGTAATGTCCATTTTCAGCGTAATCGCTCCGGCTTTAGCGAGGTCTGCCATCGCTTCGACCCGACGCGCAACTGCGTAAACGGTCATGCCTTCGGCTAATAAGGCTTGAGCAAAGGCTTTACCCATACCAGAAGATGCGCCTGTGACTAAAACGACTTTGCGATTGGTTTGCTGCTGAGTCATGTTGATACCTATCCTTGAAAACTTAATCTGAATGAGCTGATCTTAAGGATTAATTTGTGCCAAGTCGTTAGCAAAGTGTGCCAATGTTCATTCAAAAGATGCCATTTCAATCATTCTAGTGAAATGAGGCAACCGTAACCGATAGCGATGTGCTGCTAGAATAGAACGCATCTGTTTAGATTGTTTAGAATGGAAGCTAGCCATGCACGCAGAACAGCAAGCATACACTTGGTTAAAGCAACAAGGCCTCGATCATCCCATCCTGACTCCACTGACCGGTTATACCAATCATGTTTTTCGTGTGGAATCGACACAAGCACCTCAGCGCTCTGTCATTCGGATCGGAAATCATCAACTCGCAGCTGGGCTTTGCCCCTTAGCCCACTATCCTCAACAGGTGATTCGCCTGCATCAAGAGGCGATGGAGCTAGGTTTAGCACCCAAGCTATTAGGGTTTGATGATCAAGTTGGCATTATGTGGCTAGCTTATGCAGGCGAGCGACGCGCTTTGCAGACTCGTGATTTTTCTGAAATTCGTGCCTTATTAACCCGCTTACATCATAGTGATTTAGCTTGGCGCTCGCCGGAGCAAACGGAATTAGAGGGGATCAATTTACAACTGTTGCAAAGCTTGCAAACCGCCACTGATCCTCAACTTTACCAAGCAGCAGAGCAATTACTTAAATTGGCGGCTCAAAGAGCTTATGCACATTATCCACTTAACCCTGTGCACAGCGACCTCAACCCTGGCAACTGGCTACACGATGGGCAAGCTTGGTGGTTGATTGATTGGGATTATGCCCGCCTGATGCCTGCCGAATGGGATTACGCCAGTTTAATAGTGGAACATGCTTGGGATAAAGCCAAAGCTCAAGCACTCAACCCCTTAATACCCTTACCTGATTTAGCTTGGTTTTGTGCCAATTTTGCACTCTTGAGCTGGGATTGGCATAGACAACGGGACACCCAAGCGGTAGCAAGCAAACAAGCCATGACCTACTATTGGCTTCAGCTTTGCCAATAAAATCATCGACCTAGGAAATAGAATGCTAAGTTTTAAACTTTCTCGTATTCACACCTAAATGCCACCAAGGCTAGATTTTTGATGACAAGGATTTCACGGCTTGAGTGCTCGGCTCTGGGGTAGTCAGCGACTCAGCCGATGCCACCGACTCCAATAAACGACCAGGCTGATCACCAAAGATTTCGGCTAATAAAGCCGTTGAAGTGGCACGAATCGACTCCCGACTTAAAGTACGGGGTGCGAATAAAACCTCTTGATTAAACGGATGATTAACATACAACAGATCATCGGGAGCAGGGTTAAAAGCACGTAAACTAATCCGCGCAAGATGCCCTAAATTGATGCCACGTCCATCCTCAAAAATTAACAAATGCGGATAGAGTTGCTTCTGCGGATCAGGCTTAGGGAAATCAACAATAGCCAATAAAGTCAGTGGGGTATCTGATAATTTCACTCCCAAATTAATGGCCGTGATATTAATTTCAGCAATAAATACCGGAGAACCAATCGCTTGCTTCAGACGCTCTAAGTAGCGAAAATACTGCGGACTTGGCCACAGTTCGTCGATAATCGCCTCAGCGCTTTCAAAGTCAGCCACAATGAATTCCTTGTTAGGTGATTATTTAACATTCAATTTATAGCAAGCCTCTAATGCTATGATAGTTTTTTCTATCCATAAGACAGGCAGTCAAAAGGTAAGTTATGACACAGGATGTACGGTTAGAGCAACTCACAGAATGGGTGAATACCCTTCCCGATTGGCAAGGCGCGACTCTTAGCCCTGCTTCTGCTGATGCTAGTTTCCGTCGCTATTTTCGTGTGCATAAAGATCATAAAACCGCCATTGTCATGGATGCCCCGCCCGATAAAGAAAATTGCACGCCCTTTGTAGACATCACTACTCGCCTGCGTAATGCAGTCGTTGCAGCGCCGACTATCTATGCAAAAAATTTATTAGATGGTTTTTTATTATTAGAAGATTTCGGCAATACACCCTTATTGAACGAACTTAGCCCAAGGAATGCTGATTACTTATATGAGTCAGCAATGGCAACTTTACTACAAGTGCAACAAGCTGATGTAGAAGGTTTACCCGAATACAGCACTGAATTCTTACGGCGGGAAGTGGATTTAATGCCTACATGGTTTTTGCAAACCCATTTAGGGCTGGCGGCTGAAGATATTCCGTTTAGATTGATTGAAACTAGTTTTAATCATCTGATTGAAGCCGTCACAGAGCAACCCGTCGCTTTTGTGCATCGGGATTATCACTCACGTAATTTGATGCTAGCAAAGGATGACAAGCTCGGAGTCATTGACTATCAGGATGCGGTTTGGGGGCCGATTACTTATGACCTTGTATCTTTATTACGGGATTGCTATGTAGTCTGGCCTCGGCAACGGGTAAAACGCTGGGCTTTAGCTTTCCATAAAGAGGCAATTGCAGCAGGCGTATTACCGCCGGTGGATGAAGTCTCGTTTATGCGTTGGTTTGATCTGACTGGCTTACAACGCCATCTTAAAGTCTTGGGAATCTTCTCACGTTTAAATCATCGAGATGGTAAAGCAAACTATTTAAAAGATCTGCCACTGACCTTAAGTTATGTGCTAACCGTTGGCTCAGAATATCCTGAGACGGCACGTCTAGTTGAATGGATGCGCCAAGCCCGCATTCCTGAGCGTATTGGTACAGTGGATATTCCTGCTTAAGACGATGAAAGCGATGATCCTAGCCGCCGGTTTAGGCACAAGAATGCGCCCGCTAACCGACCATACTCCCAAACCCTTACTCCAAGCAGGTGGCAAACCGCTGATCGTTTGGCATTTAGAAAAACTAGCCGCTGCGGGCTTTAAAGAGATTGTTATTAATATTGCTTGGCTTGGCTGGCAAATTCCTGAAGCCTTAGGGGATGGCTCGCAATGGGGGTTACGGATGTACTATTCTGACGAACAAGCGGAGACTGCTTTAGAAACGGCGGGTGGCATTATCAAAGCGCTGCCGCTGCTTGGCTCTGAACCCTTTTTAGTCGTGAACGGCGATGTATGGTGCGATTACCCTTATTTACCGCGAGCGCTTGCCCCTGAAACCTTAGCGCATCTCATCCTTGTGGATAATCCAGCGCATCATCCACAGGGCGATTTTGCCCTAGAGGCGGGGCGAGCGCGTAATGAAGGCAAACAAAAACTCACCTTTAGTGGCCTTGGCTATTATCATCCCCGCTTATTTATAGGCTTAGACTATGGTAAACGAGCGCTTGCCCCTGTCTTACGGGCGGCTATCGCTCAGGACTTAATCAGTGCCGAGCATTATCAAGGCACTTGGTTAGACATCGGTACACCAGAACGTTTAGCGGAACTGGATCAAAGCCTTAACGCTGTTGAACTCGACCAGCAACCCCAATCAAAGCGGCACCTAACAAAGTAAACAGACAACCTAAGATCAGGGATAGATTAAAATTACCTTGTTGCTCGGCCATCCACCCCGCGAATGCAGGGCCAATAATCTGTGCGACACCAAAACAAGCGGTCAGGATACCCATTAATTGGGTCGGTTTAGCTCCCCCTAAACGCCCCCCATACACCAAAACCATCGACACTATTCCCATAAAGGTGCTACCAAATAGTAAAGCCCCTAATAAAGCAGCTAGGATGGAATCACTCAATACGGGTAAAATAATCCCAATGGCTTGAATAATATAAGCGCTAATTAAAGCCGGAAACTCGCCGATATTTTGCGCGATTTTCGCCCAAATCCAACAGGAAGGCGTCGCCGCTAAGCCCACCACGACCCAAGCATAATCCCCTAACTGTGGAAACTCAGCATGATGCTGTAAAATTGAAACTAAGAAGGTTGCACTAATCACATAACCCACTCCTTCACAAAAATACGCAAGTGCCACCAAGCTAATCAGCCATTTAAAAGCCTGCTGCGGGACGGCGGTGGCAATAGCGGCTTTTTTCTGTGGATGCAAATACCATTGGTTAAACAATAAAGCGGGTAAGCCTAAAACAAAAATCAGCAAACCACTGCTGATCCATAAACCTTCCCAAGTTTGGAGGTTTTTAAAGACTAAGACCCAAACTGCACCGAGGGTTAAACCTAAACCCACTCCTGAAAAATGCATTCCCAAAGCGGTAGCAGTATGCTTAGGGGCAATCGCAAGGATCATCAAACCTGAACCTAAGACCATGCCACCTGCACTGGCTAAGCCGCTAAAGAAGCGCAGTATTAACCAAACGGTATCATCCTGAATCAGCCCCATCCCTATATTAGTAACGGCTGCGATCAGAATGCTAACTTTAAACAGTAAGCGTTTAGTGTTAATCGAGTGCACAAAGATCGCAGCCAATGCACCACAGAGATACCCTACATAATTAACCGCCGCTAAGATCCCAGCCCAATCATCGCCAAAACCTAGATCAGCCTGCATCAAAGGAAGTAAGGGGGTATAGATAAAACGTGGAATACCAAAGGCCGTTATTAAACCCAGAATACCCACTGCGATAGACCAGCGTTCCTGACGATTTAAGGAGGCCGTAGTTTCCATGATCAAATTCGCTACTTAAAACACGCTAGCCTAACACGCTGATCATTAAATTCCAGCCTATCAACGCTCTAGCAATTTCTGACCTATACTTTGCGCAAGATACTAAGAACAAGGTAAGCAACCTAAGGAAGTTATTGTGAAACCACGGTTTATGAACAACAGGATGTTTCTCTGGTTCGTTGATTTTCGCCATGCAATGGTTTGGCTACGAACTTGGTATTTCCGCAAACTGTATGGGATGCAACTGCATCCGAGTGTACGGATCTCTTTCAAATCGAATGTAGATAAAACTAATCCTAAAGGTATTATTATCGACCAAGATACGGTGATCGCTTTTAATGTAATTATTCTTGCGCATGATTGGGCAACTGAGCGTTATGGTGCACATAATAATATTCAAACACGGATTGGCAAAAACTGCTTTGTCGGTTGCGGCTCGATTATTATGCCGGGGGTGACGATTGGTGATGAAGTGGTAATTGCCTCTGGCAGTGTGGTCACTAAAGATATTCCCTCCCATTCGTTGGTCGGTGGAAATCCTGCAAAAGTTATTCGCTCGGGGATTCGTACTAAATCGTATGGGCGCTTACTTCCTGAAACCTTGTTAGCCACTGAGCCAGCCATTTCTGAGCTAGCTAATGCCTAATACCACTTAGCTTACCGAAGAAGCCGTAAAGCCTCTTCCTTTAGGTGGGGGATATAAGGCTATCGGCGGTACGCCGATTAAAGCGGCCTATCCTGCTGTTCGATATACTGTTTAAGGACTGACAAAGACGCCCCGCCGACACTTCCGGCAAAATAAGAAGGCGACCAAAGTGAGCCGGACTTTTTGCATATCCAGTGCTCACGAAGGTAGTCAAACTCTTGTTTCAATTTTCGGCTGGATACCCCTTTGAGTGAGTTAATGAGTTTGGAAAGCTGAACTTTAGACGGGTAATTAATGAGTAAATGCACATGGTCACATTCACCATTAAACTCGACCAGTTCTACTTCAAACGCATGGCACACCTCTTTGAAGATCATTTCTAAACGCTGAAGGCTAGCTTCATTAAAGACCTTGCCACGATATTTCGTGATGAAGATTAAGTGAGCATGCAACATAAACACACAGTGTCGTCCCGTGCGGATATTCATAGACTAAGACTTTAATCGATGGTTAAAGTCTTATATAATAAGCTTTATGGAAGAAAAGACCAACCTCAAAACCCTAAAAGTTCGCATCAAGGATAAGCACAAACCGATCCTTGAACGGATGGCGTTTGAGGTAAATCAGGTCTGGAACACGGCGAATGAAATCACAGCATTTTATTCTTATATTCCTGTGCCGGAAGTGGGTTGGCTATCTCAATCCTATTCAGCTTTTGACCTACAAAAGCAGTTAAAAGGTATTAAAGCGGAACGTGGTTTCATCATTCACTCAACGACGGTTCAAGAAGTCATTGCGGTTCACCACAAAGCCCGTCGTCAGTTCAAAACCGATCAGCTGCGCTGGCGGGTATCCGGTGGCTCACGTCGTTCCTTAGGCTGGATACCGTTTAAAGCAGGTGCGGCCAAATGGAAAAGTGGACAGGTCTACTTTGCAGGGCATTATTTCAAAGTCTGGGATAGCTACGGACTGTCTCAGTTCGAGTTTCGTGCGGGGTCGTTTTCCCAAGATGCGCGGGGTCGATGGTATTTCAACATCGTTGTTGAAGTCGCTCAAATGACCTCTTCAGCCACAGGAGAAGTAGGCGTTGATTTAGGCTTGAAAGAAGTTGCCACCTGCAGCAATGGCGTAAAACTTGAATCTAAGCAATTCTATCGTGAACTTGAAAGTAAACTAGGTATTGCACAACGCGCCAACAAAAAACAGCGTGTTAAAGCAATACATGCCCAGATTAAGAACCGTAGACTTAACCATATTCACCAATTCACCACCCGATTAGTCAAAGAAAACGCCCTCATCGTCGTCGGCAATGTTAATAGCTCTAAACTCGCTAAAACTAAGATGGCTAAGTCTGTTTTGGATGCGAGTTGGTTTATGCTGAAAACGCAGCTTGATTATAAATCGAAAGCGATGCAAGCCGTGTTTATCGAAGTGAACGAAAAGTACACGACCCAAGCTTGTTCGTGTTGCGGCTGTATTAGCCCCAACAGTCCGAAAGGTAGAGCAGGTTTGCGAATAAGAGAATGGTCTTGCCCTGAGTGTGGGGCTGTGCATGACAGAGATGTGAATGCAGCACGGAACATTCTCGCGCTCGGACATGAGCGTCTCGCTGGAGGAATCCTCGACCTTTAGGGCGGGGAGGAGGTCAATTAACTTAGAAGGCTGGCAGAAAATGCGAGCGATCTAAACTCACACCATAAAAACTATCAACGCGGGCTAATTTCAGTTCTGCCCGCAGTTGCCCATCTAAAATCTGCCAGATACGGTGGGAGCTTGCCTCCCGCGTATTTTGACCATTCACTTCTAGAATATGATCACCGACTTGAATCCCCATTCGAGCAGCGGGACTATGGGGTAATACCACTTCAATCACATTATTTGCAGCCAGCAAAAAGCCAAACTGTCCGGGCAAAGCATTGGCCTCGCTATTGGCACTCAATAATAAATGCTGACTAGGAAAGTCAAAAGTCAGCGTCTGCCCTGTGAAAATAGCATTGCCAATACTCCCATCTAAACCCTGAAACCCCTGAGTACGCATAGGTAAAGAAATAGGCACTTGACGGGTATGCCAAGAACCTAGATTGAGCGTATGCAATAAAGCTAAACCCGTGGGTACGCGCCCGCCTAAATCCTCGATTTCAATAAACGCAAACGATTGTCGATAATCCCGCCGCGCATAAGCCGGAAACATGACCAAACCACCCGCATTACCGGTATCTAAAATAAAATCACCACGACGCCCGCCGAGGATATTTAAGGAAGCAACCGGAACACCGCCGACTAAGCGGAAAGGAATCACGCTATGAGGTTGCTGATCATTGGGTACATATTGAGAAAAAATCGCGGTATGTCGACCAAAATCTAAGGATACAATCAAACGATTCAGAGCAGGCATCCCTAAGATGCCATCAATGACGAGGCCATCTCGAGCAGACACTAAATCTAAACCTACAGCAGCAGCACTTTGATTCTCTAATTCAACAGCGCCAATTTGCAGTGTGGGCAAGCGGTAATAGCCCGTGAGTTGTTTACCTGCAATCGTAGATACCTCGCTACTAGCAGCAGGCGATAACCGCAAGGCACGTGCTAATTGTGGAGAAACCAGATTATGTGATGAGCCAGTATCGACCAACCACCATGTTTTGCGCCCTGCCATCATTACAAGTACAGCGGGCAAACCACCTAAATCGCCCGTATACAAAAGCTGCATCGGCACGGTACTCACATTCCCCGCCTGAAATTCTGGAATCTTAGGATTGGGTAACCGACTGCAGGCAGCCAACAATAGCACGCCCATAGCCCCCATCAACGCCCTTAATAAGAAAGATTTGCTTATAGTTTTCATGCCTGCCCGTTAAAACTTTAGCTAGCTTTTAGACTGGGCATCATAGCAAGCTGCGCTAAAATTTAAAATCAATGGGCTGTCTAACGCTCAACTACCTTTTATTAGCTTAAAGTCCCCAATACGCCACCTTGCTGTACATAATTAACTAATTCCGCATAATGAGGAGCGGTCTTTTGATAAGCCTTTACAAACGCCTCAGCCAGAAAGCTAGGTTGACCACGCTCATAAAAAGCCAGAAGGCCAAACATATAGTCACGCTTGCTTGACATCCACCTCTGCGTGAACGGAGAGGATTCCTTAGTACAGCCGTCCATGTCCGAACGGGAGGAAGATGCTATTCCTCTTACTTCACCCTGTCCCCGTGTACACACTAGACAGGAGCAATTAGGCAGCAGCCTAACCAACGGAAACTATTTTAACACTCATCGGCTCACGCCGATAGCCTTATATCCCCCACCTGAAGGAAGGTGGCTTTACGGCTTCTTTGGTAAATGAAAAAGGAGCTAATTGATTTTTTAATAGGGGAATATTCATGCTCAAACGCGAAGTACGCTTATTAGCATCCTGAAAAGGCTGTAGATAGGGCAAAAAGGTCATAATGAAGAAAGCTTGTTCAAAAGGATCTGTAATTTCACTGACCTTCTCGCAGAAACTCTCGAAAGCCTCTTTGAGCAGATGAGGGTTATCAGGGGGTAAATAACGACTATCTGCAAAGCGCACCATACGATTGCGCAAACGGCCAATCGCACTCGTTTCGGCTATCAGACCCTCTGCAATCAGTGCATGCAAATCGAAAAAATCCCGCTTGACTAAACTCATATCAGCGGCATGCGTGGTCAGATAATGAATGGCCGCCTTATGATTTAAAACAATTTTTAGCTCTGTCTCATTTAAACCATCTGTACGCTCACCAAACTCCAATAAGGTTTTAGTGTCCAGCCACGAGATAGGTACATTTTCCAAATTAGACGAGGCATGTGCTAAATCAATCAGCAAAGTAGCCAGCAAACGTGTGTGATTTTTATCAGGCTCGATTGGCATCCCAGCTGTTATTTGCCCAACAGACCACAAAACCTTACGCTGCTCGGCGGTGAGTAAAAACGTTTGCTTGGGTTGATAGGCTGCTAATAATTGCGGGTTGTAGCGAACTTCGGGGCGCTGTTGTGGTGGACGAGTCAAATCCCAACGCAAGTACTGATCAGACTGTGGATTCAGTCGGTAAGTGCGTGAGCGTGTACTGGCATCAGCTAGGAGAATCCCTCGCTCGACCATTGCCGATAAATCACGGAATAAGGTTGTACGCCCGACATTCAACAGAGGGGCTAAATCACCTGCTGACAAAGGCTGATCAGGGCTTTGTAGAAACTCATCTAAAATTAACTGCTGACGTTCAGTGAGCATAAGCGCGGCTTTGGATTAGAGATCTAGCTATTGTTCCATTAATTGTTCCACACCTGCAACAATTAATGGAACAATCCCCACCCTAGCTATTTAGAGTCGTTGACAGATTTTGCTAAGTGTTCTTAAGTATATTGTGCAGAAATTCCGAGCTTTCAGGCATTGCCAGCAAACATTTTGGCTTAAACTATGCCTAATTTAACCTTACTATTAACCTCACATCTTCGGAAGCAACATGAAAGACTCGCTCAAATCCGGCATTCAATACGAACACAAATTCATCGTCCCTCCATCGAAAACTGTTCCAGCGCTTTACCCTGAGTCTGACGAGTTTATTGTCATGCCAGAGGTATTTGCGACGGGCTTTTTGGTTGGCTTTCTTGAATGGGCTTGCATTAAGGCGATCAATCCACATCTCGATTGGCCACACGAGCAAACGGTCGGAACGCATATTGATGTTAGTCATGAGGCGGCAACGCCAGTGGGTTTGGAGGTCACGGCAAGGGTTGAATTGATTGCGGTTGAAGGCAAAAAGCTCATATTTCATGTTGAAGCTCACGATGGTGTTGACCTGATCTCAAAAGGTCGGCACGAGCGCTTTGTCATCAATAAGGAAAAATTCGATGCTAAGTTGGAGACGAAGAAGGCGAGCGTATAGCTAAGCTATTTCACCTACATAATCAATTAATGGTATTGATACTGATTCTTGAGCAGAAATAGTATCAATGCCAGTTCAATGCTATTTAATGGTCTTAATCCCTTCTAAAACAGGGAACCATTCAAACTTTAGGGTTAGATACAAGTAAAAATTATACGATTTGTCTTAATCCCTTCTAAAACAGGGAACCATTCAAACCTCTCTTTAAATGAGGAGAGCGAATAATGGCAGGTGTCTTAATCCCTTCTAAAACAGGGAACCATTCAAACGCTAAAAGCGATTGGGGACGGGTAGTTCAGAATGCGTCTTAATCCCTTCTAAAACAGGGAACCATTCAAACCGCACTCAGAATGCCCATATCTTGTCCAGTATGCGTCTTAATCCCTTCTAAAACAGGGAACCATTCAAACCGACCCAATCGGGATGCCTTCGCGTCCACATTGAGTCTTAATCCCTTCTAAAACAGGGAACCATTCAAACACCGAGCAGGTGATGCTGTCCTTTACGACGGATGTGTCTTAATCCCTTCTAAAACAGGGAACCATTCAAACTTAAGATTTGCAGCAATGCTGTCTGATAGGTTCGTGTCTTAAATCCCTTCTAAAACAGGGAACCATTCAAACCCGATATTGGCAGACATGGCCAAGAAAATCGCGTTGTCTTAATCCCTTCTAAAACAGGGAACCATTCAAACAAACAGCACGCTGTTCGATGCGTCCCAATTAGCCTCGTCTTAATCCCTTCTAAAACAGGGAACCATTCAAACGCCGTGGAGTGGGCTAATGATCACGGCATGACTAACGTCTTAATCCCTTCTAAAACAGGGAACCATTCAAACCACCCCCGTTATTCGGGACGATTTAAAGGTGACGGTCTTAATCCCTTCTAAAACAGGGAACCATTCAAACGTACCCGTGAGTGGTACTGAGTTAGTACACAGCGTCTTAATCCCTTCTAAAACAGGGAACCATTCAAACTGCGATCGTGCCAGCATTGTGTTTGAAAGCAAAGTGTCTTAATCCCTTCTAAAACAGGGAACCATTCAAACAAAAAAAGGACAGCAGTTCAAAAGCCCAAGCTATCCGTCTTAATCCCTTCTAAAACAGGGAACCATTCAAACAAAGAGGTTGACGGCTGCGACTGGCAAGTGCCTGTCTTAATCCCTTCTAAAACAGGGAACCATTCAAACCCGTCGGGGCAGCTAAAAGCGACTGGCGAAGAGTGTCTTAATCCCTTCTAAAACAGGGAACCATTCAAACGCTTACAGCTTGTCAATACCTTTTTTTATAAAGTCTTAATCCCTTCTAAAACAGGGAACCATTCAAACAACTGATAAAGGCATGAAGCCGAATGCAGCAATGGTCTTAATCCCTTCTAAAACAGGGAACCATTCAAACGTACAAGTATTTGCGGGTGTTGAGCTTCATTCTCAAGTCTTAATCCCTTCTAAAACAGGGAACCATTCAAACAGTTTGCAAAGCTTAAAAAAGCTGTAACTTTTAGTCTTAATCCCTTCTAAAACAGGGAACCATTCAAACGTTGCGATAACGCGGCTGTGTCTCAGTGGCTGAAGTCTTAATCCCTTCTAAAACAGGGAACCATTCAAACGGATTAACTTTAAAAATCCTTATTTTAGTATTAGTCTTAATCCCTTCTAAAACAGGGAACCATTCAAACTTACCATCGAAAACCTGATGAACTCTGTCTCTTTGTCTTAATCCCTTCTAAAACAGGGAACCATTCAAACATGTATTATGGGTAGATAAAGCAGTTAAGGTATGTCTTAATCCCTTCTAAAACAGGGAACCATTCAAACGATCAGTTGTCATCTAACTATCATGCTATATTACGTCTTAATCCCTTCTAAAACAGGGAACCATTCAAACGTAGCAGATTATTTAAATTTAGATACACGTAAAAGTCTTAATCCCTTCTAAAACAGGGAACCATTCAAACGAAAAAAAATATAACCATAACAAAAGGTTAATAGAGTCTTAATCCCTTCTAAAACAGGGAACCATTCAAACTTAAGAAAGGATTAAAATCATGAACAGTGTAAATGAGTCTTAATCCCTTCTAAAACAGGGAACCATTCAAACGCTGGGTTTGAGGCAAATCCGACCGTCGATTTGGTCTTAATCCCTTCTAAAACAGGGAACCATTCAAACACGACTCAGATGGATGCATGGTCATCCCAGACCTAGGTCTTAATCCCTTCTAAAACAGGGAACCATTCAAACGGCGGTAAATAGTGAACAACCCGTTTTAATCCCAAGTCTTAATCCCTTCTAAAACAGGGAACCATTCAAACAATCCAGAAGAAAACAGCAAAATCATTAAATTGTCTTAATCCCTTCTAAAACAGGGAACCATTCAAACCAGAAAAGGAAGTATTGCTTCTGCCGACCCTGAGGTCTTAATCCCTTCTAAAACAGGGAACCATTCAAACCTTTTTTTAAGTCTTTGTCTGTTTAATTTATTTGTCTTAATCCCTTCTAAAACAGGGAACCATTCAAACGAAGCTCGTACTAACCAGCTCCGATTTGCCTTCGTCTTAATCCCTTCTAAAACAGGGAACCATTCAAACCTCGCATGCCCACAAAACAGCTTGTAGAAGTGGCGTCTTAATCCCTTCTAAAACAGGGAACCATTCAAACCGCCATGTGAAGGAGTGGGTTCGCCTCCTCAACTCGTCTTAATCCCTTCTAAAACAGGGAACCATTCAAACACAAAGAAGGAGACCAATATGTCATTTGTATTGAGTCTTAATCCCTTCTAAAACAGGGAACCATTCAAACATGGTAAAAAATGGTGTTGTTGAAAACAACGCCTGTCTTAATCCCTTCTAAAACAGGGAACCATTCAAACGGGCGGGAAAGAAATTCATTCATGGTCAGGGCGGTCTTAATCCCTTCTAAAACAGGGAACCATTCAAACTCCGGCACGAAAGCCGTTCTCGTAACGGCAAGAGGGTCTTAATCCCTTCTAAAACAGGGAACCATTCAAACCGAGGCATTGATGATGTATACAATGCCCTGCATCCGTCTTAATCCCTTCTAAAACAGGGAACCATTCAAACGGCTCGTGTCTGGCGAGCCTTTAAAATCAACAACTTACAGAGACCCTTAGCAGGAAATGCGCTGTATAAAAAGTTTGCATGAGAAAAATTTAAGCAATGCATAAAAATCCAACAAAATTGAACTCTAAATTGTTAAAGAACCTAATACCCCTCCAGTGTACCGCTAGTTTTTTGAGTGGGTCAATGCTTGTGCCTGCTCATCCCAAAAAGTTTCTGCTTTCAACTGCGCTGCCACTGGCAAACGCATACCCGTCAATAACATCCCCTCACCCCATAAAGGGCGACCCACTGCACACCAATCCGGCTGGTTCGGCAAAGGGTAAATCCGAATATCATCCTCACGCGGATGAATCATCGTTGTTAATTGCGTTTTTAACTGCTCAATTCGCTGAGCATCCGCCTCAATTAAAAACACCGAATACTGCAAAGGCAAAGCAACTTTTTTCAAAAAACGATGAATCCGCCGCAAACGCTTGGGGTTCGCAATATCATAGGTCACAATATGGGGCAAACGCTGCCTCGCCATTAATCCACCTCCAAACTTTTTAATTGCCGCCACAGCCGATTTAAAGCAATACGCGCCCGCTCCTCAAAATGCGCCTGATGCAACTCATAAAATGCTACGAGGCTATAACGCAAACCGCGCTCAGCCTGCAAACTTGGGCGCTCCCCGCGCAACACCAACCAATAAGCCTCTAATAACAACAACTGTGCCAAATCCCGCGCCAAATGCACGCGCCGCGTCACCGGCAAATGAATATTGTCACTAAACCCATACGCCGCGAGTACCTCTGCCACATGACTCGCTATCGGTGCTTGTAACTGCGCCGTAAACTGAGCAAACCGACAAGGCAATAAAGCTTGTACCCAACGCTCTACCTGCCCCATCACCTGATAAGCCAAGCGTCCCTGCAAATGATAATGACGAGTACGCCCCGCCCGTTGCACCCACTGATATTCTTCTTGGCAACGCCATTGCTGATACAAAGCATCCCCCTCGGGATGATCCGCGCAATACACCAATAAAGCCTCCAATGGAGTTTGATTGCTGCGCTCACTCAGACAATGCCCAATCAAGCGCCCATCCCGCTCCCGAAACGCCAAGGGAATCCCATAATCCAAACAGGCTAACAAAGCCGTGGTTTGCCACTCCACCTTACCCGTTACGACCACACGAGCAATCCGCCGCAACGGATAAAATAGACTCCCTGATTCATGGGTTTGCACCCGCAAAGCGACCGCCTCTAAACTCACCCGATCCGCTTGCAAGCTATCCAAATACAAAGCCTGACGTGCTTCAGTCATACTCCAGTTTGCGCCTCCCACGCTCGCATTGCCCGAATTAAAGCCCGTGTTTGCCAACGTAAAGCCCGCGTAATAGGGCGCAAACAGGTCTCGATCTCAGCAAAAAAAATCTTCCGCCCCGCCTTATCCAAAAAGCAGCCATTGGCATCAGTTTTAAAATGCAGCCCTCGCAACTGCTGCTGACTAAACTGCATCCAGACCCAAGCCTCTAGCGTCGGTCGCCAGACTTCAATCACATCTGAAGCCAACGACTCCCGTCCAAAACTCAGCTCATGATAAAACCCCAATAAAGGCTCTAAACCCTGTGTATGCAGCACTTGCACTGCACGATTATGGAGCAAGCTGAAAGCCAGCGATAAAGCCGCATTGACCGGATCAGGCGGCGGGCGACGTTTGCGCCCTTTGAAACCTAAGGCATCCGGCAAGACCGCCGCCAAAGCGCTGAAGCTTGCCCGTGCCGCTGAACCTTCTAAACCCAACAGACGCTCTAAACTCTGTGCTGTTGCTAATTGAGCCAAGCTATGTTGAACCTGCTGTTCGGCATCCCAAAGCGATTTACGTTGATCAGGCCGCTGCTGCTGCATCGCATAAATCACCTTCAGTTGTGCTTTGAATTTAGCCGCTAATAACTCCCGACTGAATTGCAAACGCCAAGCCGTATCTTGTGCCAAGCGATAATGCAATAAGCGCAAGCCCGCCTCATTATGCCCCTGACCTAACAAGATCGCTCGCCGCTTCGGTTTACGCGGGCTGGCCACCGTAAACGCAATTCCACGCTCAGCTAAAGCCCCGAGCAGATTGGTTTCTATCTGCACATTACTCAAACAGACCACCCGTTCGAGCAAAGCTAAAGGAATGGGGCGTTGGCGCTGATCTTGCAACCAAGAGACCAGCGTTTCGCCCTCTAGTTTTAAACTGACATATTGATGATCTAAATAAAGCGTACTCATCTGCCTACCCCACATAAAACCAATCAGGATTACTCGGTGGAAGAGCGACGCCCAAAGTATGTACCCGCTGCCGTGGATCAAGACGGATGAGTAAAAAACTATCTTCACGTAAATTCAGAATTAAATTCATTTCCAACAATAACTCCCCCTTTTCTGCGGCTGTCAGCCAGACCTCATGCACCGATTTTTGCCCACCCGTGGCATAAGCACGGACACAGGCTAAAGCGGCTCGCAAGCGATCATCTTCACAAACATCATACGAAGCCAAATACAATAAACGTCCACTCATGCCTGTTCTCCCCCCTAAAACGCAGAGCCAAGCGATAGCTTCAGCAAACCAAACTCCTGATACCCCAACCCTTCATAGTGATACAACACCACCGGACAAGCATTGCTCAAGGCAGCCCCCACCATCGCCGCTGCCATACTGGGGCCTGCATGAAAATAATGGATACGATCAACACCTTGGGCATACATTTCCCCCACTTGCTGGCGCAAATCAGCCTGAAAAACATCCAATTGCGAGCGATTCAGACCATTACGCTGCAGATGAAAAACGCGCTCACGGGGAATTTGACGCAAGGGGGAATGTTGTTGAGCATAATTCTCCACCGCTGCTCGAATATCGCGTTCGGGCAATAAATCAATAATCAAAATCGCCGGACGCTGCCCCGGTGTGTTACGAATCGCCTGTAAATACAGACGATAACGTCGCCGACTGCCCCATACCACCTGATACCAAGTCCAAAACACAGGCACAGCGAGCACCAAGCCAATGACAATACTCAGTGGATCAAGAACAGTATGGATAAACTCGAGAACGGCTTGCATGAGACATCCTAGTTATACTTGCTAGGCTAAGCATCATGCCGCAAACTAAAGGAAAAGTGGGAGATGACAAGCTTGTCAGTTGGATCGACCAGAAACAGAAGGCTAGCTTATTTATAGCGTAGTCTCTTAGACAAGCTCCAAGCAGTGTCCTGAACATATTGGTGGGGCGACCTATTAGCTAGGCCGCATCCATTGTAGGATTTCCTGCCGCAGGCTTTTAAGATGTGATGGACTCAGAATACGGATACCTCGGTCTTTAGCACGTAAACAACACATCCAGCTCGTTGCGTGTGTTTTTAGGCTGCATTTCAGCAGAGCTAACTAAATGCACTTGATCAGGCTGCTCCATCCGAATGGGGATGTAATTTGCCAGCAATTGGGCAGAAACAAGACAGATGTGAATATTCATACGCCTTTCCTTGCCGAATACGCTTCCAACCGCGCCCCATAAGCTCGCATATCCTCCGCTGTCAGCTCCTTACCGCGTGCCTCCGCCGGTAGCTCCAAAGTCAGATGAAAATACACGCCGCCGCGTGCATTCACCTCGGCGACTAAATTAATCGGTAGCGTACCCAGAACTTGATCGCCCGCTTGTACTATATTCACATCAAAATGCGCCAACTGCTGATCAACCTGAAAACCTTCCGACTCCGCCCAAGCCACAGCACCCAAATGGCGCGAAATAAAGTAAGTGGTCATTTTATTCTCGTCATACTTACAAAAACCACAGTGTAGAACAGCGACTCACAAGCTGCGAGCATGACAAGCTTGTTATATGGGTCAGGTTTAAATGACGACTGACTACGATGAACTAACCTCCTCCCAAACTTTATCTAAACGCTTTGCCGACACGGGCTTAGCCGTCCCTAATTCCTGCGCAAACAGTGAAATCCGAAACTCTTCCACCATCCAACGATACTCATGCAAAGCAGCATCTTGTTTTGCATTCATTTGGCTACGGTTTTTATGCAAGCGCTCTTTATAACGATCCCAATAAGCTTGCACTTGTACCCGCAAGGCGCGATCTTTAGTGGGGGCATCCAGCATTTTCTCTAAGCGACGTTGAATCCCTTTTAAATAGCGCGGCAAGTGGCGGATTTCATCTGGCTGCATGTCATCCAAGAAATTCGGATAAATTAAATGTGCAAGTTGATCATTCACATCAGTTAAGGTTTCAAGCCATGCAGGATTGACCTTAGCCTTTAATAATTTCCGAATTTCATGATAAGCCGCTAAAGCAGGGGCAAGCATCCGCGCTAACTCTTGGGCTTGAATAAAGATATTCTTTCGACCGATTTGCAAAGCCGCTGTGAAGTTTGCTTGTTTACGGTTATCTAAAAACTCCGCAAAGGCTTGGCGAAACGCATAGCGGGTCATGCTTTCTTTCAGCTCATCGCATTTGCCACTAGCGGCATAATGCAAACACAATGGCTGCATTTGGGAAATATGTCGTGGCAGATCGCGGGCATCTGCCGATAAAGCCAGCATAAATAAGCGTAATACGGCCAAGCGATGTTGGCGCTGTGCTTCGGCTTCATTATCAAATAGCTTAATCTCCACCGAAGTACTTTGTGGGCTAGGCACATATAAAGCAGGCCAAGCATGCAGTTTCATCCCGCCCATCTCCAGCAAATGAGTCGCCGGAAGATCACCAAAATTCCATTCGGTTAAACCTTGGCGCTCAATATGCTGGGTCGGTTGGCGAATCAGTTCTTGCTGGGCTTGCTGACCGACTTGATGGCGTAGAGCGAATAAATCACGTCCTGTTTTCACTACTACGCCACTCTCATCCACCACTTCAAAGCGCATCAATAAATGCTCTGGCAGCTCCAACTGCTCCCAAGCATTAGCCTCAATCCGCGTACCACTCATCCGCAAGAGCTGCTGAGCTAAAGCCTCCGTGAGACTCCGTTTTTCGCTCACTTCAATTGCCTCCAAACAGGCACGTGCATAATCCGGTGCTGGCACAAACTGTTTGCGAATTTGCTTTGGGAGCGCTCGAATCATCGCAGTGAGTTTTTCTTCCAACATCCCCGGCACTAAATAATCAAAGCGGGTGGGCGCAAGCTGATTGAGTGCCAAGAGCGGCAAGCGTACTGTCACCCCATCATCTTCCGCATTCGGCTCAAAATGATACCGCAAGGGCAAAATCATCCCCTGCACCGCAAGACTGTCAGGGAATTGCCCACTACGCTCATGCCCAGCATCGCGCTGCATTAAATAATCACGAGTCAAATATAAAAGTTTGGGTTGCTTCTGTTCAGCCTGCTTACGCCATTTTTCAAAAGAAGCCCCATTGACGACCATCGCGGGAATTAGGGGATCAAAAAAATCATACAAAAGCTTTTCATCAGCTAAAATATCGCGGCGTCGCCCCTTGGCTTCCAAGGCTTCAATCTGCGCGATTAATTCGCCATTGTGACGGAAAAAAGCGGCATGGGTTTTATACTCGCCATACACCAAGGCATGTCGAATAAAAATCTCGCGGCTAATCACTGGATCAATCCGTCCATAGCTCACGCGCCGCTTCGGTGTCACCGTAATCCCATACAAAGCAGTGCGCTCAAAAGCCGAGACATTCGCCGAATTTTGCTCCCAATGCGGCTCGGTATAATGGCGCTTGAGAAGGTGAGCACCGAACTCTTCAATCCACTCCGGTTCAATCTTCGCCACCGTGCGAGCATAGAGCTTGCTCGTTTCCACTAACTCAGCGGCCATTATCCATTGTGGGGCTTTCTTGCGCAGATTAGAGCCGGGGAAGATCAGGAATTTGCGCCCATTTGCGCCTTGATACTCCAAATCCTCATCTTTGAGGCCGATATTACCCAGCAAACCTGATAATAGACTGCGATGAATCCCGCTATATTCAGCAGGCTTGTCATTTTCCTTCACCCCACTTTCGAGTAAGGTGCTCCGAATTTGCTGGTGAATATCATGCCATTCTTGCAAGCGCGTCCATGATAAAAACTCTTTCAGACAGAGTTTGCGGAATTGGCTTTTGGATAACTCTTTGCGCTGTTGATGAAAATAATCCCAAAGTGCTAGCAAACTTAAAAAATCCGAGTGTTCCGCCTTAAAGCGTGCATGTTTTTCATCGGCTGCTTGCTGTTTATCCAAAGGGCGCTCACGCGGGTCTTGAATCGCTAAAGCCGCCGCAATCACGAGGACCTCTTTTAAAGCCCCCTCTTTTTCAGCGGTTAGGAGCATTTTCCCCAAACGCGGATCAATCGGAAACTTCGCTAAAGCCTGCCCAATCGATGTGAGATTAAAATCAGCATCCACCGCACCAATTTCAAATAAGAGCTTATAACCATCCCGAATCAGGCGTAGATCAGGCGCTTCCACAAAAGGGAATTGCTCAATATCGCCAAGCTGCATGGTTTCCATTTGCAAAATGACAGAAGCAAGATTGGTACGCAGGATTTCCGGTTCGGTGAACAGTGGGCGGCTGTTATAATCCTCTTCGCTATATAAGCGAATGGCCACCCCCGCCGCCACCCGCCCACAACGCCCCGAGCGTTGATTGGCGGAAGCTTGCGACACTTTTTCAATTGGCAAGCGCTGCACACCCGCCCGCCACGAATAACGCGAAATCCGCGCTAACCCCGCATCGACCACATAACGAATCCCTGGTACAGTCAGTGAGGTTTCTGCCACATTGGTGGCTAATACTACGCGCCGCCGCCCATGTGCTTCAAAAACCCGATGCTGTTCCTCAGCCGATAACCGTGCATATAGCGGCAAAATCTCGGTGGAAGGGGGGTGATGCTTACGTAAAGCCTCTGCTGTTTCACGAATTTCGCGCTCGCCGGGGAGGAAAACTAAAATATCCCCGCTTCCTATCGTGCCTAATTCGTCGACTGCCTCTAAAATCGCATCGGTTAAATCGCGCTCCTCTTCACCTTCAATATCCACTAAAGGCCGATAGCGAATATCTACCGGATAAGTCCGCCCTGAAACCTCAATAATCGGTGCACCCTTGAAATGCTCAGCAAAGCGCTGCGGATCAATCGTCGCCGAGGTAATAATAATTTTTAAATCGCGCCGCTTCGGTAATAACCATTTCAAATAGCCCAACAGAAAATCAATATTCAGGCTACGCTCGTGGGCTTCATCAATAATCAGCGTGTCATAAGCATTCAAATAACGATCTTGCTGAATCTCTGCCAGCAAAATCCCATCGGTCATCAACTTAATATAACTGTCTTGATGGGTTTTATCGGTGAAGCGCACCTTATAACCGACTTGCTGCCCAAGCTGAGTTTTTAATTCTTCAGCAATCCGATCCGCGACACTGCGGGCTGCAATGCGTCGGGGTTGCGTATGCCCAATAAAACCATCAATCCCGCGCCCTGCATCCAAGCACATTTTTGGTAATTGCGTAGTTTTCCCTGAACCCGTTTCTCCACAAATCACCACCACTTGATGCTCTTGAATCGCTTTAATGATTTCTACACGACGCTGTGCAACGGGTAAATCGTCAGGATAATCTGGCTGTGGCTTATTTTGTAGCCGCAAAGCACGACGCTGACTACTCGCTGCTATTTTTGCTTGTAAGCGTTCTGCACGAGCTTCATCGGGTTTGCGTTCTAACTGCTGGAATTCACGCCGTAAGCGAAACCGATCAGCGCCCATCACGGTACTGAGCTGTTTACGAAGCAGGTGGTTATTAATAGCAGGGGTGGGCGTGTTCACTTTAATTTTAATAATACAATTCCAAGGGCTGGTTAGTTTAGCTTGAAGTACGAGTCAGTTCGATATTTGTCCCCAAAAAGGTAAAATAATCTCATCCAAAGCGCTTTGAATTGACGTTTCTTCTTGATTTCACGAGTGCTATAGTTTGCTTTCCATCACCACGAGGTTAGTTATCATGACAACACAATATCCCAATTTAGCCCAGATGGGTGTCCAAAATCCGCAAG
>JBJOOT010000041.1:0-22212 GCA_046051185.1 Pseudomonadota bacterium
CGATATTGGCTGTGGGTTCATCCAGAATCAGAATTTTAGGCTCACTGACTAAGGCACGTGCTAATAAAATACGCTGCAATTGCCCACCCGATAAAGCACTAATCGGCCGCTCGGCAAGGTCTTGGGCTTCTAATTCACCGAGGGCGTGCTGAACCGCACTATAATCTGCCTCGGTATAGCGACCGAGCATGCTGCCAGCGCCTAAGCGGCCTAATAAAACCGTTTGTTTAACCGTAATCGGAAAATCCCGTGCAAAGCCCGGATATTGTGGCACATAACCAATTTGAGTGCGTTGTTGGGCTGGCTTTTTACCTAAGACCGTAATGCTGCCAGTTTGTGGTTTAAGTAGCCCGAGTATTAATTTGAGTAGTGTACTTTTACCGCCAGCATTTGGCCCTACAATCCCTAAAAACTCGCCTTGCTCAACGCTAAAATCAATCGCTTGTAGCACAGGCACTAAGCCATATGAAAAGCTCACCTTTTGTAGTTCAATGACCTTACTCACTGTCCACTCCAGCAATTAAACGGGCTGCTTTACGTAGATTAGGAATATAGTCTTCCGCTAAATTATCAATCGACACCACTTTACCTTGAATAGCTTTGGCGACTTGTTCGGCTGCTCGTTGGCTAAACTGAGGTTGGACGAAAATTGTTTTTACATTTTCATCTTGAGCTTCAGCAATGATAGCAGCCAAGGCTTTAGCGCCTGGTTCTTTGCCTTCAACTTCAATCGGAATTTGCTGCAGGCCATAAGCATCCGCTAAATAACCCCAAGCAGGATGAAAAACCATAAATTTTAGATTTTGTTTATCTTTAAATAACTCGGTGAGCTCTTGATCTAATTGATCGAGTTCAGCCGCAAATTGTGTATAGTTTTGCTTAAATAATGCAGCTTGTTCAGGACGTAAACGACTGAAGTTTTCAGCCAATTGCTGAGCCATCTGCTTAGCGATGCGCGGGCTGACCCATAAATGAGGATCAGGCTCTCCGTTGACAGCTTGCTCAGTCTTAGTTTGTTGTTCGGTATGCGCGGCCTCATGTTGGTGATCTGCCTCATGCGTGGCCTCATGCTCAGTGGGTGATTTTGTGTGTGAGTGTGCCTCTAAGTTGCGTAATTTGACTCCCTCACGAGCATCGAGCATTTGAATATTGGGGTTCACCCCTTGGATTCGCTGCATCCATGCGTCTTCAAAGGGCATACCGATTCGTACATACAAATGCGCTTTGGCGAGAGCACTAATCTGTTGTGCTGTTGGCTCATAGGTTTCAGGGCTAAAGCCGGGTTGAACCATTGGCTCGACTTTGACTTGATCACCACCGACACGCTCTGCGAAATATTTTTGCGGCACGACACTAACAAAAATTTGCAAAGGTTCAGCAGCCCAAGCGTGTGGCAGTGCAGAGGCTAAACAGCAAGCCAGTAAATACTTGGCTAAGGTCTTGAGGTTAAAAGTCGTTTGTTGATTCATGCTAACTAATCAGCGGATGCAATAATTTTAGGGCGCTTGATAGTAGCTCAAACTGAGGCGCTTGGCGATTTTTCTAGTATGAGTAAATTTTAATCAAAGTGTACATAAATCACGCTAAATCGGTGATTTATGTACTCGGCTTTGGCGCGTTAATCGGGATAATAGAGTACAACTTATTTGAAATATAGATGACTACCTCCCAACACCGTTTTGATATATTTCTCTAAAAGTTGTCCTAATATTTAGCCCCTGTTTACAGGGGCTTTTTTATGCCCAATCAAAAAGCTATCCCCTATTTAGGTATCGAACAAACCGAGATAACGTTTGTCTCAATGTTTAAAGCAATTATCTGACAAACAGAAGTTTCCAAGCGCAGTAATGGTATTGTTTCTACATACAAAACATAGCTGCATTATAACTCGGAGAAATGCTATGAACGCCATCACTCGCTATCTACCTTTACCTCAAGTTTCTAAAGTTTTCACAGATCTGCAAACGGGTGCGCGTGCACAAATGCAGGCGGGTAGCGAGCGATTGAGTCAAGCCCGAACCTTGTATGCCCTGACTGCACAATTGGAAGGCTTTGAATCCGGTTTGCAACACAGCAAATTGCAACTGACCGAAGTCGTCGCTAAAAAAATTCATTTACGTTTTCGCTTAGCGGCTTTAAAACCCGAAACGGATGGTAATTTGCAACAGGCTTATAATGAATTGCATTTATATGAAATGCGCTTAATCGCCTATTTAAGAAAAGGTGGGCAAGCTTTAAAAACTTATCATGGACTCTTACAAGATTTACGTACTCAAACTGAATTAGATAATGAAGAACGAGCCGTACAGGCCGCCGAATTAGCTAAGAAAATTCAATGGATGCAAGACGAACGGTTTGCGCTTGAAAAAGAACTCCTGAAATTCACGGAAGCTAAGCAAGCTTTAACATTTGCAGCTCATACTGAACTCGATGCCGCTAAAGCTACCCCCAATCCTTGGTTAGGGCGAATCCGCAGTTGGTTACCCGCTTAAACGGTAGCGACTCTACTGAACCTTTAGTGAGTGGACTAGTCAAATTGTTCTCCAACGTGGTATAGATAGTCTCAATTACAACGAGGAGGAGAACTGAATGAAGATCGTTATGCATCGTCTCTTAACCGCAGCACTCACACTTTGGTTATTATTGCCTTTAGCTAGTCAAGCGGCTGATAATTTTCCCGCTAAGCAAACTTTTGCGGGGCAAGCATTAAGCTTAAATGGCAAGGGTGTCCGTACTAAATTAGTTTTCAACTTATACACCGCAGGCCTTTATGTGACTGCGCCTAGTAAAGATGCCAATGCGCTCTTAGATGCGAAGCAAGCTTTAGCTTTACGCATGGAAATCACGTCGAGCATGATCACCAGTGAAAATATGGAAGAAGCTGTACGAGAGGGTTTCCAAAAATCTGCAGGTGCTAATCTGACAGCATTACAAGCTAAAATTGAAAGTTTAATTCAAGTCTTTAAACAGCCGATTAAAGAAGGCGATGTCTATGACTTTGTGTATAAACCACAAAGTACCGTGATTATTAAAAATGGCCGTAATGCAGCTACGATTGCAGGCGCTGATTTTAAGCAAGCTTTGTTTGGCATTTGGATTGGGGCGAAACCCGTACAAGCTAATTTGAAAAGCGCTCTCCTAGGGGGCTAATCGGTGCTCGGTCGCTGTCGAGTAAAAATATGTGGCCTGACTTCAGTGGCTGATGCCTTAATGGTATCAGCTGCGGGTGTAGATGCTGTGGGCTTAGTTTTTTATCCTCACAGTCGGCGCTATGTCAGTATTGAGCAGGCTGCAACCATCTGTAAAGCAATGCCACCTTTTGTTGCAACGGTAGGGTTGTTTCTTGATGCTGAGGCCAGTTTTGTCAAGCAAGTATTAGCAGCTGTCCCCTTAACACTTTTACAATTTCATGGTTCTGAAACGCCTGCCTATTGCGACCAGTTTCAGCATCCTTATATCAAAGCCGTGGGAATGAAAGGTTTAACCGCTTTGGGCGGCTTTGCGGCTTATGCCGAGCAATATCCCGAAGCACAAGGTTTTTTAGTGGATAGCCATGCGCCTGGTGCAGCCGGTGGCACGGGTGAAACTTTTGATTGGACTCAAGTACCACAGGATTATCCTAAACCGATTATTTTAGCGGGGGGCTTGACACCCGAAAATGTCGCCGAGGCTCTGCGGCTGAGCCGAGTCTATGCTGTTGATGTCAGTAGCGGTGTAGAAAAACACCCCGGCATTAAAGACCCAGCGAAAGTTCAAGCTTTTATGCAAAGTATACACAGGGCTAGATTTTAACTCATTGCTTGCAGATAGCGGGCTAAGCACTCTTATGATAACTTAAGCTCCTTTCTTTTTTCTTTATTCTGCCGATTCTTGGGAGCAGCTCGTGAAGTTCAGCGAATTTAACTGGAAAGCCATGCCGGATGCAGCGGGGCATTTTGGCATGTACGGTGGGCGTTTCATCGCAGAAACGCTAATGGAACCGATTTATCAATTAGAACAGGCCTATAACTCTCTAAAAGATGATCCCGCTTTTCAAGCTGAGTTCGATCAAGACTTAAAGCATTATGTCGGGCGGCCGAGTCCTTTGTATTTTGCTGAGCGTTTAACCCGCGAATTAGGTGGCGCTAAAATTTTTCTTAAGCGTGAAGATCTCAATCATACGGGAGCGCATAAGATCAATAATACGATTGGTCAAGCTTTGCTCGCTAAGTATATGGGTAAAACGCGGATTATTGCCGAAACAGGGGCAGGCCAGCATGGCGTTGCTTCGGCGACGATTGCAGCCCGTTTAGGTTTGGAATGTGTTGTGTATATGGGCGCTGAGGATGTACAACGCCAAGCACCGAATGTGTTTCGTATGAAGCTGTTAGGGGCTAAGGTTGTTCCGGTGCATTCTGGCTCAAAAACTCTAAAAGATGCTCTGAATGAAGCCATGCGCGACTGGGTGACGAATGTCGATGATACTTTTTATATTATTGGCACGGTAGCTGGGCCACATCCTTATCCGGCTATGGTCAGAGATTTCCAATCAGTTATTGGGCGTGAAGCTCGCCAGCAAATCCTTGAGCAAGCAGGCTGCTTACCTGATGCTTTAGTGGCTTGTGTGGGAGGCGGCTCAAATGCGATTGGTTTATTTCATCCCTTTTTAGCGGATGAATCTGTGGCTATTTATGGGGTAGAGGCGGCAGGCTCGGGGATCGCTACCGGTAAGCATGCCGCACCTTTAACTGCAGGTAAGGCAGGCGTATTACACGGTAATCGAACTTATCTAATGGAAGATGATAATGGGCAAATTATTGAAACGCACTCCATTTCAGCGGGTTTAGATTATCCGGGTGTGGGGCCTGAGCATGCGTGGTTGAAAGATATAGGACGTGCTCAATATGTGGCCGTGACGGATGCACAAGCAATGGAGGGCTTCCATACCTTGACACGTAAAGAGGGGATTATTCCTGCACTCGAAAGTAGCCATGCAATGGCCTATGTCATGGAGCTTGCGCCGAAAATGGCTAAGGAACAAAGTATTATTATGTGCTTATCGGGGCGTGGTGATAAGGATATTAATACGATTGCGCGTCTAGAGGGGATTAGCTTATGAGTCGAATTGCAGCCTGTTTCCAAGCACTTCAAGCGCAAGGCAAAAAAGCATTAATTCCCTATATCACCGCTGGTGATCCACATCCCTCAATCACTGTTCCGCTGATGCATAGCATGGTTGAAGCAGGTGCGAGTATTATTGAATTGGGTGTGCCTTTTTCTGATCCGATGGCGGATGGCCCTACGATTCAATTAGCTCATGAGCGTGCTTTGCTACATCATACTAGTTTGGCGAGCATCCTAGCGATGGTGCAGGCATTCCGCCAAACGAATCAGTCTACGCCAGTGGTTTTAATGGGGTATTTGAATCCAATTGAAATCATGGGCTATGAAGCTTTTGCCCAAGCTGCTCAAGCTGCTGGGGTTGATGGTGTCTTAACAGTCGATCTCCCCCCCGAGGAGGGAAAAACTGTTTTACCGCTCTTTAAAGCACACGGTTTAGACCCCATCTTCTTAGTGGCACCCACTACCCCGCTGCTGCGCATGCAGGCGATTGCGGAGGCCGCAAGTGGCTTTATTTATTATGTCTCCTTGAAGGGTGTTACGGGAGCAAATACTTTAGATACCGCTGAGGTTGCAGCGCGTTTAGCGCAAATGCGTGCATATACGTCATTGCCTTTAGGGGTTGGTTTTGGAATTAAAGATGCCGCTACGGCAGCAGCGATAGGTCAAGTGGCGGATGCTGTGGTTGTCGGGAGTGCTTTGATTAAACAGGTGGAAGCGACCCCTGATGATCATGCAGCGATTATAAAAAATATCAGTGGCTTGCTGGCTTCTATGCGTACTGCGCTGGATGCGTAAATAAAAGGTAAACGAAACAATGAGTTGGTTTGAGAAATTGCTGCCTTCGCGGATTCGTACTGAATCAGGGTCAGCAGAGAAAAAATCCATTCCAGAAGGGCTATGGCGTC
Source organism: Pseudomonadota bacterium (assembly GCA_046051185.1). GTDB lineage: Bacteria > Pseudomonadota > Gammaproteobacteria > Thiotrichales > Thiotrichaceae > Thiolinea. The sequence continues at coordinate 6,009 of JBJOOT010000041.1, forward strand.
AGTGTCCAGAATGCCAGTCAGTCCTCTATAAGGCCGAGCTTGAGCGTAATAATGAAGTTTGCCCCAAATGTGAATTTCATATGCGGATTTATGGGCGCAAGCGTTTGGATATTTTCTTGGATAAGGAGGGGCGCGAAGAGATTGGCGCTTCTGTCGGCCCGACCGATATGCTTAAGTTCCGAGACACGAAAAAATATAAAGACCGTATTGTTGTTGCCCAAAAGGAAACCGATGAAAAAGATGCTCTGATCGTGATGAAGGGCAATCTCTATGGTATTCCAGTGGTCGCAGCTGCATTTGACTTCCGGTATATGGGGGGGTCAATGGGATCTGTGGTGGGAGAGCGCTTTGTGCGGGGCGTGCAAGCTGCGATTGAAGCAAAATCAGCCTTTGTTTGCTTTTCAGCCAGTGGGGGGGCACGTATGCAAGAAGCTTTGTTCTCGCTAATGCAGATGGCTAAAACCAGTGCAGTGCTGACGAAGCTCAGTGAAAAAGGTTTACCCTTTATTTCAGTGCTAACTGATCCAACGATGGGTGGGGTATCGGCCAGTTTTGCTATGTTAGGCGATATTCATATTGCTGAACCTAAGGCGCTAATCGGCTTTGCTGGGCCACGAGTCATTGAGCAAACTGTGCGTGAAACTTTACCAGAAGGTTTCCAGCGAAGTGAGTTTCTCTTGCAAAAAGGTGCGATTGATCTGATTGTGCACCGGAATAAGCTGCGAGAAACAATCGCTGATTTGCTGGCTATCTTACAGCATCGTCCTAATCCGAACCCGCAGCTTGCACCCGCGTGAATAAGCCAGCTCCACTAGGTCAAGGTTTAGCTGAGTGGTTAGCTTGGCAAGAAACTTTGCATGTCGCTACGATTGATTTAGGGCTAGAGCGTATTGCCCAAGTCGCCGCTCGCCTCCAGCTAATGAAGCCAGTATTTCCGATCATCACGGTGGCGGGTACGAATGGTAAGGGTTCGACCGTGGCGCTGTTAAGCTGTATTTTGCAAGCTGCAGGTTATCGAGTCGGTTCTTATACCTCGCCGCATATTTTGCGTTATAACGAGCGTATCACCTTGAATAGCTTACCCGTTGAGGATGAGCTATTGCTAAAAGCGTTTACTGCCATAGAGCTTGCTCGTGAGCAGGTATCCTTAACTTATTTTGAATTTGGTACTTTAGCCGCTTTATGGATTTTTGCAGAGACTAAGGTCGATGTTGCGGTACTTGAAGTGGGATTAGGCGGGCGTTTAGATGCCACTAATCTTTGGGATGCGGATGTGGCGATTATTACCGCGATTGGTATTGATCATGTTGAATGGCTAGGGCATAACCGTGAATTGATTGGTCGTGAGAAAGCGGGCATTGCAAGAGCGGGTAAGCCTTTAGTCTGTGGTGATCCTGATCCACCGCAAAGTATTCGTGAATTTGCAAAGGAAAAGGGCGCTCAGTTACTCCAATTGGCTGAGGATTTTACAGTAGAACAAGTGACTGCTGAGCAGTTTACAGTTCATCTAAAACCTTCTGAGACTGTGCGTGAGCAAGTTTGGCAGCTTCCCCGTCCGCGCTTGCAAGGATCGGTGCAGTTAAATAATGCCGCTTGTGCGGTAGTTGCTTTAGCTTGTTTAGCTTCGCGTTTACCACAGCTTAGCCTTACTGCTTTACAGCAGGGTATGCTTAATGCAACGATAGTTGGTCGGTTACAAAAGTTACAAAGCCAGCCTGAAGTTTGGATTGATGTTGCACACAATGCTCATGCGGCTAAAAATTTGGCAAATTGGCTAGAAAATAATCCAATCACTGGAAAAACCTATGTAATTTTTTCTATATTAGCGGATAAGGATGTCAATGCTGTCATTCGGTCGTTACAAGACAAAGTAGACGAATGGCATATATTTCCGCTAGATTCACCCAGAGCTGCTTCTCTTTCCATCCTTGAATCAGAGTTTGCTTCTGCTTGCGTGCATAATTTTCAAGTTTATCCTGATATTTATCATGCTTGGAAAACCTTAAGTATGCAGCTTGCGTCTATAGACAGAGTGGTGATTTTCGGATCATTTCTGGTAGTATCCAAGGCGTTAGACGGTATTTTTTAAGTGCTGGAGCGCAACCCAACCCTCGGCGCATTTGAGTGTATTAATTAAGGAGTATCGGGACAATGGACAACAAGTCAACAACCAAACGTATGATTGGCGCGGTTGTATTGGTATTGATAGCAGCTTTATTGCTCGCTTGGTTGTTAAAAGGTAAGAACAGACCAGCCGAACAGAAGGATCTGATCGCTGAGCAAACACAGGAGTCGACCCCTATTTTAGGTTTTCCGGGGGTAAAAGAAGATCCAGCTCAAAATGGTGATGCAAGTTTAGCTGCTGCGAATCCAGCAACTCAGCAAGCCGGTGCAAATCCTAATCAAGAATATGCGATTGGCTCAACTGGTGCGGGAGGGACAACTCCTGCGGCGACTGACCCAGCACAACAGCAAGCACAAAATGTATTAGGGACTCAAGATCCTAATGCGGCAGTGCCTATTGCTGATCCTAATACGAGTGCTCAAGCTGGCTCTGCAACTGGTAGTGCAGCGGCTACTGGTACAGGTGTTGTTGCGGCGGCTGGTTCGGCGGTAGCAGGTGCAGTTGAGTCTGGTAAGCAAGCGATACAAGGTATAACCAGCCAAATGCAACCTGATACGACGGGCTTCCAAGTGCGTGATCCCAAACAGGGTGAGGTGCGTGAAGTTGTTGAGAACGGTCAAAAGCAGCCCGGTGTTGGCAATATGGGGGCTAATGCAACCACTTCCAGCCCTGATAATACTAAAGCAGCTGCAACTAGTGATGCAGACAGTGCTGCTTCTACCTCTAAAACAGCAACTGCAGCTAGCCCGACGGGGAGTGGTAATGAAACAGCGAAGACTGTAAGTGCTAATAAGTCAAGCTCCACAGGCGGTAATGCAAGTGCTAAAGACAGCCCTGTCGTTAATTCTGGAGAATTAAAGCCTGAAAATCCACGTCTAGTGAATGAGCGCCCTGTTCCAGCCCCGAGTGCTCAACCACGTAATACGGCTAGTACTCGTCCTGCTACCACCACTACATCTACGACAACCACGGTTGAGCGTCGTGTACCCACTAGGCCAACTGAAAAGCCTGTAGTAACAACTGCGGATGCCTCAGCAAGCGGTTATGTGATTCAAGTTTTAGCAACCTCGGATAAAGCTAAAGCGGATAGCATCAGAACTTCTATGACTAGCGAAGGTTATCCTGTATTTGTAACCAATGCTAAAGTTGATGGTAAGACAGTTTATCGGGTACGTGTGGGTACTTATCCGGGGAAAGGTGATGCTGCCGCCGTTCAAGCTAGAATGAAGGCTCGCTACACACAAAACCAATATGTTCAAAACAGTTTTGTGACTAAAAACTAAGGTATAAAGGTAAAGCCACGCATGCAAGCTTCTGCTGATTTAGTAGATTTAGGCATTATTATTCTGATTGTCTTGTCTGCATTGATCGGTTTAGTGCGTGGCTTTGTCCGTGAGGCTGTTTCGCTCGCGACTTGGATTGCAGCAGCGGCGTTTGCTTTTTTGTATGTCCGTCCCTTAGCTGCTCAATTACCTTTTGCACTGCAAAGTGAAGTTGCCCGTTTGGGTATTGCTTTTGCCATTATCTTTTTTGGGGTTTTGGTTGCGGGCGCTATCATCAATTACTTATTCAATGCGGCTGTTTCCGCTATCGGTTTAGGCGGGGTGGATCGCTTTTTTGGAGGAGTATTTGGTGCTTTCCGAGGCGCTTTATTAGTGACCTTGGCTGTCATTTTATTGGGTCTAACCAGTCTGCCAGCTAATGCTTGGTGGAAAGAATCACGTTTATTGCCTTCTTTTGAATTAGCCGCTATCAAATTAAAAAACTATATTCCCGCTGACGTGTCTAATTTTCTGGAAAAGGGTGCTGCTAATCCTTTACCAACACCTGCCTCTGCGCCTAATGCTACACCAGCTGAATAAGCTGGCTAGTTTTTGATTTTGCAGCCGTGAGGTATCTTGCATAGCTTTTCTGTTGAAGAAGGGTAAAATGCCGTTTTGTTTTCTGTAGTTGGATCATCTGCGTATGTGTGGAATTATTGGGATTGTTAGTCAAGAGCCAGTGAATCAAGCGCTTTATGATGGCTTAACTGTCTTACAACACCGAGGTCAGGATGCTGCTGGTATTGTCACGAGTGATGGTCGCAAACTGTATTTACGACGCGACAATGGGTTAGTGAAAGAAGTTTTTCTTGAACAACACATGCGTAGTTTGATCGGTTCGATGGGCATTGGTCATGTGCGTTATCCCACAGCGGGTTCTTCATCTTCTGCTGAAGCGCAGCCTTTTTATGTGAATAGCCCGTATGGGATTTCGCTAGCACATAATGGTAATCTCACCAATGCTGCCGAGTTACGTAAAGATTTATATATGCAAGATCGTCGACAGATTAATACTAATTCTGATTCTGAGATTTTGCTGAATGTTTTTGCACAGGAATTATTAAAGCAAGACGCTTTCTATGTGCGCCCAGAAGATGTCTTTGCTGCGGTAGAAGGTGTACATCGTCGTTGTAAGGGGGCTTATGCTGTAGTGGCCATGTTGACCCGTGATGGCTTAGTGGGCTTTCGTGATCCTAATGGGATTCGTCCTCTCGTCTATGGTGTGCGTGAAACAGCACGTGGTAATGAGTATATGTTAGCCTCTGAAAGTGTCGCTTTAGATGCTCAAGGCTATCGTTTAGTCCGTGATATTGAACCAGGTGAAGCTATTTTTATTACCCATGATGGGAAAGTATTCACCCGCCAATGCAGTGATAATCCACAGTATAATACCTGTATCTTTGAATATGTGTATTTCGCCCGCCCTGATTCGATTATTGATAATGTATTTGTGCATAAAACACGGATGCGGATGGGACATAAATTAGCTGAGCAGATCAAACGTGTTTGGCCGGATCATGATATTGATGTGGTAATGCCAATCCCTGATACGAGTCGTACTTCAGCTTTGGAAATGGCGTATACCCTCGGTGTCCCTTATCGGGAAGGTTTTATGAAAAACCGATACATTGGTCGGACTTTCATTATGCCGGGTCAAAAGCAGCGCAAAAAATCAGTGCGTCAAAAGCTTAATCCTTTGCATGTCGAGTTTAAAGATAAAAACGTCTTACTTGTCGATGACTCGATTGTACGAGGAACCACCTCTGAAGAAATTGTACAAATGGCACGGGATTCGGGGGCTAAAAAAGTTTATTTTGCTTCCGCTTCTCCGCCGATTCGCTATCCCAATATCTATGGCATCGACATGCCCGCCGCGAAAGAGTTGATAGCTCATGAGCGCACGGAAGAAGAGGTAGCTAAAGCGATTGGTGTTGATCGTTTATTTTATTTGTCACTAGAGGATTTAGTGGCATCCATTCAAAAAGGAAATCCGCGTTTGCGGAATTTTGATTGTTCAGTCTTTACTGGTGAATATGTGACTGGTGAAGCTGCTGATTATTTTGTCGAATTAGAGGCACAACGTAATGATCAAGAAAAACAAAAAACTGGGCTTCGGGACGCTGCCATTGACCTGCGCGATAGCGATTAGTTTACTGAGTACTTCGCTCAGTGTTAGGGCAGATAATCAAGCTTCCTTGCCGCTAGCCACTCAAGCGCAGGGTGTTGGGCAAGGTGCGGGTAATTTTACTAGTGTATTGCAAGACTTGCAGCAGCGCTTTCCTCAATATTCAAGCCAACAAGTCATCTTAGTTGATGCTACCACGCAAGAATTACTCTTGCTTGAGGCGGGTCAAGTGGTGGGTCGTTGGGTCATTTCTACGGCTGAAGCGGGTTTAGGTAGCCGCAAAGGCAGTAATCAAACGCCGTTAGGAGTACATCGCTTAGCCCAAAAAATTGGCGATGGTGCACCCTTAGGAACAGTCTTTAAAGCTCGTCAAAATACAGGGCGAGTCGCTAAAATTTTGACTGCACCCGGTACGCGTAGTGGTGAAGATAATGTCACGACGCGAGTTATGTGGTTGGATGGCTTAGAGCCGGGGCTGAATAAGGGGGGCGAGGTCGACTCTTATCAGCGTTATATTTATATTCATGGTACTGATGAGGAAGGGCGCTTGGGTGCACCGGCTTCACATGGTTGTATTCGGATGCGTAATCAAGATGTGGCTGATTTATATGAGCGTGTTCGTGAGGATACATTAGTTGTTATTGCGCAACGGAAATAACGGAGATTGGTGATGGGGTGTTTGAATCATGCAGGATAATCAGGACTGGAGCTTTGAAACTCTCGCTATTCGTGCAGGTCATCAGCGTACATCCGAAGGTGAGCATGCCGAAGCGATTTTTCCGACTTCAAGCTTTGTATTTGCCTCTGCTGCAGAGGCAGCTGCACGTTTTGCGGGTACTGAGTCGGGTAATATTTATTCGCGCATGACAAATCCGACGGTACGCTATTTTCAAGAGCGCTTAGCCGCTCTTGAGGGGGGAGATAGTTGTGTAGCCACCTCTTCGGGGATGTCTGCGATCTTAGCGGTTTTGTTGGCTTTTCTGAAGGCAGGCGATCATGTGATTTGCTCTAGCTCAGTATTTGGCACAACGACCGTACTTCTGCAAAATTATATCCAGAAGTTTGGAGTACAAGTTAGCTTTGTACCCCTTGCGGACTTGGCTGCTTGGGAGCAAGCTTTGCAAGCTAATACGAAGCTACTATTTGCTGAAACTCCTTCTAACCCCTTGACCGAGCTAGTGGATATTCAAGAGTTGGCTCGCTTAGCCCGTCGGAATCAGAGTTTATTAGTGATTGATAATTGCTTCTGTACACCGGCTTTGCAACGTCCTTTAGCATTGGGTGCTGATGTGGTAGTGCATTCAGCAACTAAATATTTAGATGGTCAAGGGCGTGCTTTAGGTGGTGCAGTCGTCGGAGATGCTGAGCGGGTTGGTAAGGACGTTTTTGGCGTATTGCGTTCAGGCGGTGTAGCGATGAGCCCGTTTAATGCTTGGATTTTTCTAAAAGGCTTAGAGACCTTAAAAATTAGAATGCAAGCTCATTGTCAACAAGCATTAGGACTTGCTCAATGGTTAGGTGAACAGGCTGAAATTGAGCGTGTCTACTATCCGGGGTTAAGCTCTCATCCTCAACATGAATTGGCAAAAAAACAACAAACCGATTTTGGTGGTGTGGTTTCTTTTGTAGTCAAAGGCGGACAGGCGGCTGCTTGGCGTGTGATTGATCAGACTCAAATGCTTTCGATTACTGCTAATTTAGGTGATACAAAAACCACGATTACGCATCCTGCAACGACGACACATAGCCGTTTAAGTGCGGAGCAACGAGCTGAAGTAGGGATTGACGATGGTTTAGTGCGCGTGTCTGTGGGGTTGGAAAATCTTGCAGATATTCAACAAGACTTACAACGTGGTTTAAAAGTGGTTTAAAGCTTGCATAAATCATCGATATAAGTATAAGAGACATAAAAAAGGATGCTAAGAGCATCCTTTTTTATTAGTTCAAATACAGATTCTAAATTAGAAGTCGTATTTCAGAGCAGCTTTCAGTTTAGTCACTTCGCTGGTCTTAGTGCCTAAATCATCATCAGACTGTTGAGCTTCAAACCAAGCAGAAGTTTTCTTGCCGATAGGTAGAGTATAACCAACTGAAACGCTATTTGGTTTTGCACCAGAATCTAAGTCAGCTTGACCGTAAGCTAAGTAAGCACCAGCATAACCTAAGTGTAGGTCGATAGAGTTACCAGTGTTATCACGGTCAGTGTAAGCAAAGCCGTATTCTGCAGGGCCTAATTTGCCACCTAAAGAAACACCATACGCTTTGCTAGTGTCTGCAGCAGTACCACTAAAATCAGCGTCTTTATAGCCTACGCCCACTTTAACTGGGCCAGCGCCAAAAGTAGCACCTAATTCATAACCATCGTTATAAGTATCATCGCCTTGATACATGGTGGCTGACACACCAAATTGGCCAAATGTGCTATCATAACTTAAAGCTTCACCAGTACGACCAGTATAAGTACCTAAGAAGCTAGCACCTGTACCACCTGAATCCCATGCAATATCCATTGGTGCGATAACAGTGTTGTAGAAGGTATGATAGTCTTGGCCGATACGGACACGACCAAAGCCACCTTTCAAGCCAACATAAGCTTTACGAGTGGTCAACGCACCGTTAGCGTTATCAGCAGAGTCAGTGTCAACACCAAATTCATAATGACCGAAACCTTTTAAGCCATCAGCGACTTCAGTTTCAGCCTTGAAGCCCATCCGTGAATACCAGTTTTGGAATTGTGTGGTAGAAGTAACACCGTTATCAGTGTTATTAAGACCAAGACGAACAGAGCCATAGAAAGAAGTGCCATCTTCAGCTTGAGCAGCGAAAGAAGTCGCAGCTAAACTTGCCATTGCGATGGCGATTGTCAGATTTTTCAATTTCATAGTAGTTTCCCATTCCACCGTTGCATAAACGCAGCGAACTGTATTATAAAGCCAACACTATCGAGACACAATTGCTATCCAAATAGTTTTTTCGATTTGGTAACCTAACTTACGAAAAAACCTTAGTCTTTCTATTGCTTCAAGGCTTTTCGGCCAGCTTTATTATTCGTTAAAACTCGCCTTTAAGCTCTGTTACCTTGCATGACACTATGTAGCATAAATGACACTGTTGTAAAAGACCTACTTTCCTGATGAACGTAAGATTTTTAGAGATTGCTTAAATTTAATTCATGTTGACGTATACGTTAACATGTTCTAGTATGCGTTAAGAGGTGTTTATGCAGCAAAAACTTTGGACTATTTCTGAATTAGCTGAGGAGTACCAAATTAGTGCTCGCTCAATACGCTTTTATGAAGATAAAGGTTTATTACAGCCACAGCGCGTGGGAGTGAATCGGGTCTATAGTTATAAAGATCACGCACGTCTAAAGTTGATTTTGCGCGGTAAGCGTCTGGGTTTCTCCTTGGAGGAGATCAAGGAGTTTATTGGTTTATACAATACTGAACTTGATCCTGAGTTGACGGGGCAATTACAGTTTTTACTAAAAAATGTCCAAGACAAGGTTAGTATTTTAAAGCAGCAACAGTTGGATTTAGCGATGACACTTGAAGAGCTAGAGCATATCGAGGCCGAGTGTTTAAAGCGTTTATTAAGCCAAACACACAGTTAGCTGAGCCTCAAACCAATGACTTCTCATTAATTCACGAGTAATGGATGGAGAGCAGAAATGAAACAAGTTGTGATTGCAGGTTATGCACGCACCCCGTTTACCTTAGCGAATAAAGGTGAGTTAGCACGAGTTCGCCCAGATGATCTCGCCGCGACTGCGGTGAAAGGTTTAATGAAAAAAATAGGCATGGATGCTAACGAAATTGAAGATCTCATCATGGGCTGCGCTTTTCCTGAGGGTGAGCAGGGCTTTAATATTGCCCGCTTAGTTGTTTTGATGGCAGGACTACCCCTCTCGATTGCTGGCGTGACGGTAAATCGCTTTTGTGGTTCGTCCATGCAAGGCATTCATCAGGCCGCTGGTGCGATTCAAATGAATGCAGGCCATGCTTTTATATGTGCCGGTGTTGAATCCATGAGCCGAGTCCCCATGGCTGGTTTTAATCCCTCCCCGAATCCTAAACTCTATGAAACCATGCCGAATGCCTATATCAGTATGGGCTTAACGGCTGAGAATCTAGCGAAGAGCTACCATATTTCTCGGCAAGAACAAGAAGCCTTTGCGGTGGCTAGTCATCAAAAAGCAGCGGCTGCTCAACAAGCGGGCAAATTAGCCGATGAAATTGTACCTGTGGGGGCCGTGACTCAAGACGGCTGTATTCGTCCTGAAACGACTCTCGAAACTTTAGCCGGTTTAAAACTGGCTTTTGATGAGCGGGGTTCTGTAACAGCGGGCACTTCTTCACCCTTAACGGATGGTGCTTCTGCCACTTTAGTGTGCAGTGAAGCGTTTGCTAAAGCGCATGGCTTACCGATTTTAGCGCGTATTAAAAGTATTGCGGTTTCAGGCTGTGCCCCTGAGATTATGGGGATTGGCCCTGTGCTTTCGAGTCAAAAAGCACTGCAACGAGCGGGTTTAAGCGTGAAGGATCTGGATATTATTGAGCTAAATGAAGCCTTCTCAGCGCAATCTTTGGCTTGTATTCATGATCTTGGTTTGGATTTAGCAAAAATTAACCTTGATGGTGGGGCTATTGCTTTAGGCCATCCTTTAGGGGCAACCGGTGCGCGGATTACCGGCAAAGCGGCTGCTTTATTACAGCGTGAAGGGAAACAGTTCGCACTAGCAACTCAATGTATTGGGGGTGGTCAAGGCATCGCAACCATCTTGGAGGCTGTGTAATGGATATTCGTAAAGTTGCTGTCATTGGCGCAGGTGTGATGGGGGCAGGCATTGCCGCTCACATCGCCAATGCGGGTATACCTGTTGTCTTGCTCGATATTGTTCCGCAAGGTGCTACGAATCGCAATATCGTGGCGGAAACAGCGGTCGAAAAGCTTTTAAAATCCGACCCTGCTGCTTTCATGCACAAGCGCAATGCACGCTTAGTAACCACCGGCAATATTGAAGACGATATGGGGTTATTGGCGGATTGTGATTGGATTATTGAGGCGATTATTGAGCGCTTAGATCTCAAGCAAAATTTGTATAAAAAGATTGATACTGTGCGCAGTGCCCATGCTGTTGTGTCGTCGAATACCTCGACGATTCCTTTGCATGATCTGGTGGCTGGTTTGCCTGTGAGTTTCGCTGAGCAATTCATGATTACCCACTTCTTTAATCCGCCGCGTTATATGCGCTTATTAGAGGTAGCTTGGGGTGCACAAACTAAACCTGAAGTCGTACAGGCAGTGAGCGCGTTTTGTGATGTGAAATTAGGTAAAGGGGTGGTCGCCTGTAAAGATAGCCCCGGCTTTATCGCTAATCGGATTGGGATTTATTGGATTCAAACCGCGATTTTGGCAGCAATGGAGCTCGGTTTAACGGTTGAAGAGGCCGATGCTGTCGTGGGTAAGCCGATGGGTATTCCAAAAACGGGAGTTTTTGGTTTATCTGATTTAGTCGGGATTGATTTAATGCCGCATCTGATGGAGAGCATGAAGCGCACTTTACCGGCAGAAGATGCCTTCCATGCCAAAGCGCTAATCCCGCCTGTTGTCAGCAAAATGATCCAAGAAGGCTATACCGGACGCAAAGGCAAAGGGGGCTTTTATCGCCTCAATCGTGCGGGTAGTGAAAAGATTAAAGAGTCGATTAATCTGCAAACGGGTGAGTATAGTAAGTCCCGTGAAGGGCGTTTGGAGAGTGTAGCCAATACCCGCAAATTAGCGGATTTGGTCAGTTATCAGGACAAAGGAGGCGAGTACGCTTGGCAAGTGCTATCCCAAGTGCTCAGCTATGCCGCCTCTTTAGTACCAGCTATTGCCGATGATATTCATGCGGTTGATACCGCGATGCGCTTGGGCTACAACTGGAAATACGGCCCCTTTGAGCTGATTGACCAGTTGGGAGCCAAAGCTTTTGCAGAGCGTTTAGGGGCTGAAGGCTTGACTGTCCCTCCGTTGCTTAAATTAGCCGCAGAGCAGGGCAGTTTCTATCGCGTACAGGGTGGCCAATTGCAGTATTTAGAGACGGCAGGTCAGTATCAAACCATCCAGCGCCCAGAGGGTGTCTTATTACTAGAAGATATTAAGCGCACTAGCAAGCCCATTGCGAAGAATGCTTCAGCCAGTCTTTGGGATATTGGTGATGGCGTACTCTGCTTAGAATTTACTAGCAAGATGAATGCGATGGATCCGCAAATCCTTAGCATGATTCAACAGGCGATTAGCATTATCTCCAAAGACTATAAAGCCTTGGTTATTTATAACGAGGGCAGTAATTTCTCGGTGGGTGCGAATTTAGGCCTATTATTGTTTGCGGCTAATATCGCTTCTTGGGAACAAATTGAGTCGATGGTCAAAGGGGGGCAAGAGACTTATAAAGCGATGAAGTACGCTTCTTTCCCTATTGTGGGTGCACCAGCGGGGATGGCATTAGGAGGAGGCTGTGAAGTCTTACTTCATTGTTCAGCCGTACAAGCCCATGCTGAGACCTATATGGGCTTAGTTGAAGTGGGTGTGGGGGTGATCCCGGGCTGGGGAGGATGTAAAGAAATGCTCCAACGCTGGGTTACGAATAAGCGCCGTCCCGGTGGTTTACTGCCGCCGGTGATTAAATGCTTTGAAATGATTAGCACCGCCACTGTTTCTAAATCCGCACAAGAAGCGCAAGACTATTTGTTCCTGCGTTCTAACGATGCCATTACCATGAATCGTGATCGCTTATTGGCCGATGCCAAAGCTAAAGCCTTAGCAATGGTTGAGGGCTATCAAGCACCGGAGCCCCTTGAAATTAATCTGCCAGGTTCGACGGCACGAGTGGCGATGGAAATGGCGGTGCGTGATTTCCAAACAATGGGAAAAGCAACACCGCATGATGGTGTAGTTTCTAATCAGTTAGCCTATGTGTTAAGTGGTGGTGATACGGATATGTTGGATAAGGTCAGTGAAGAGCAATTGCTGCAATTAGAACGTACCGCCTTTATGAACTTACTGCACAATAATAATACGTTAGCCCGCATGGAAACCATGCTGGAAACGGGCAAACCGCTGAGGAATTAATCATGCCGACTTATCAAACGCCTTTACGCGATATGCGCTTTGCATATAGCGAATTATTTAATCCTGCTGATATTCAAGCCCTCACTGGTTTTGAGGAGGTGAATAATGAATTGGTGGAAACCATTCTGGAAGAGGCAGGGAAGTTTTGTGAAAGTGTGTTGCAGCCTCTAAATCGCTCCGGTGATGAAGAAGGATGCCAGTTTGACAAGGGGACAGTGACAACGCCTACCGGTTTTAAACAGGCTTATCAGGCTTATTGTGAAAATGGTTGGGGTGCACTAACGACTAATCCCCTATACGGTGGGCAAGGTTTGCCCAATACGGTCGGTACGATGGTCGAAGAGATTATCTGTGCAACCAATATGTCCTTTGGCATGTATCCGGGGTTGACGCATGGGGCTTATAACGCAATTGAGCATTATGGCACGGAGGAAATGAAAGCTATCTATTTGCCCAAAATGGTCGAAGGTGTATGGAGCGGTACCATGTGCCTCACTGAGCCGCATTGTGGCACGGATTTAGGTTTGCTACGGACTAAAGCAGAGCCTCAAGCTGAGGGTAGCTATCAGATTACAGGAACTAAAATTTTCATTAGTTCTGGTGAACATGATCTGACAGAAAATATTGTGCACTTAGTTTTAGCCCGTCTGCCAGATGCGCCCGCAGGTATTAAAGGGATTAGCTTATTTTTAGTGCCTAAGTTTTTGGTGAATGCAGATGCCTCCTTAGGGGCGCGTAATGCTGTCGTCTGTGGAGCGATTGAGTACAAAATGGGGATTAAAGCCTCCTCTACTTGTGTCATGAATTTTGATGCTGCTACAGGTTATTTAGTCGGTACCCCCCATAAAGGCATGCAGGCAATGTTCGTGATGATGAATGCCGCTCGCCTAGGTGTCGGCATGCAGGGTTTAGGCATTTCTGAAGTCGCTTATCAAAATGCTGTCACTTATGCCAAAGAGCGCTTACAAGGGCGGTCTTTGAAAGGGGCAGTTTATCCTGATAAACCTGCTGATCCTTTAGTGGTTCATCCTGATATTCGCCGTATGCTCTTAACCATGCGGGCTTATACCGAAGGCAATCGCATGTTAGCGGTGTGGATAGCACGGCAATTAGATATTTCTTTGCGTGCGAACGATCCTGTACAACGGCAAACAGCGGAAGACTTTGTAGCTTTAATGACACCGATTGTAAAAGCCTTTATGACGGATTGTGGTTCGGAGATTGCTAACCTAGGGATGCAAGTTTACGGTGGTCACGGCTTTATTCGTGAATGGGGGATGGAGCAATTCGTGCGTGATGCGCGTATTTCGCAAATCTATGAAGGCACGAATGGCGTGCAAGCCCTCGATTTAGTTGGGCGTAAAATGCCGGCTCATGTGGGGCGGAATCTGCGCCCTTTCTTCCACGAGGTCAGTCAATATCTCAGTGAGAAGCAAACAGATACTCGCTCTGAGATGCAGCCATTTGTGCAAGGTTTGACCAAAGCGTTTAGTCGTTTACAAACGGTTACGGCGTGGTTGGCTGAAAAGGGTTTGACTAATCCTGAAGAAGCGGGTGCAGCGGCGACTGACTATTTGCGCTTATTTGCGTTAGTGACATTGGCATATTTATGGCTACGGGCTGTGGAGATTGCTTTGGAAAAGCGTTCAGGCGATGAAGCTGTGTTTTATCAGGCCAAACTTGATACAGCACGTTTTTATTATGAGCGTTTGCTGCCACAGACCGGTGCTTTAATGAGCATTATTATGGCCGGTGGCGGTAGTTTAATGAGTTTTAATGCAGAAGCTTTTTAAGCTAGCTTGGGTATGAGTAAGCCTCTTGTCCTAAAGACAAGAGGTTTATAAAAAATAATTAACCATTTATCTGATGTATTTATACAAGTAAAAGGCTACTCCCTAGAATGAGATTTCACCTAACCTCTAACCCTAGGCGAAGTGTCAATCGTGCGAACCCTACTCTTTGTTAGCCTTTTATGCGGTATGACGGTTGCGTCAGCTGAAATCTATCGCTGGACTGATGCGAATGGCAAGCAAGTTTATGGAGATGAACCTCCTGAAAATGCTCGTGCAGTTGAAGCTATCGAATTACCAACCTTGACGGTGGCGGAGCGTTTTAAAACTAATGCTAAGCCGAATGGCACTCAAGCACCTATTGTTTCCAAAGAGTCTATGAGTGAATCGGAGGAGGCTATAACACCTGCCACTGCAAACAGTGAGCCTCAGCAATCAAACCATGAATCTGCTGTTACGGGGTATACTGGTTTTAGTATTTTAGAACCAAAGACTGATGAATTGGTACGTTCCAATGCAGGTGAATTCACGGTTCATTTAGCGATCCAACCGGCATTGAAACAGGGTCATGGGGTGGTCATTTATGTTGATGGTCGTCAAGTTGGTGAGACTACCCAAGATTCCATTGAAATTACAGGGATTGAGCGCGGTGAGCACAGCGTATTTGCCGTCCTGCATGATGCTCAAGACAATATTTTAGGCAATACCGCCGCCGTCAATTTCACTGTAACACGTACTTCAGTCGCGTCTAGCGCCAAAAATCGCAGTACCAAGCCGAACTAAAGTAGCACCCTCAGCAATCGCGGCCTCTAAATCATTACTCATGCCCATTGATAAAGTATCCAAAGGGAAGCCTTGGGCTTGAAGTTGTTCAAATAAACCACGTACAACAGCCAATGCTTGACGTTGTTTAGCGAAATCTGCCTCAGGAGCTGGAATCGCCATTAAACCACGTAGGCGTAGATGAGGTAAGCCAGAAACGGCCTCAGCAAGCTCGAACAATTGCTCAGCGCTTACCCCTGATTTGCTAGATTCAGCACTAATATTCACCTGCAAACAGATCTGGATAGGACAGTCTGGTTTAGGGTTTTGTTTGCTCAAGCGTTCAGCAATTTTCAAGCGATCCACCGAATGCACCCAAGTGGCGAGTTCTGCGATTTGTCGGGTTTTATTGGCTTGAATTGGGCCAATAAAATGCCATTCAACAGGGTAATGGGTTAATTGTGCAGCCTTCTCGGCCATTTCTTGCACATAATTCTCACCTAAAGCAAGTTGTCCAGCCTGTAACGCTTCCTCTAGGGCGCTGAGCGCTTGGTGCTTACTCACCGCCAATAATTGCACGCTACCGGCTGGGCGACCGTATTTATATTCCGCTTTACGAATACGTTCTCCGATTGTCAGAAGATTGTCCTTAATAGTCATACTTTATGTTAGCTTTATTTAAATCCTAAAAATTATAAAAACTCAGTAACAATGGATATTACTCAGCTGTTAGCGTTTGGTGTTAAGAATAATGCCTCTGACTTACACTTGTCAGCAGGTTTACCGCCGATGATTCGGGTTGATGGCGAAATGCGCCGTATTAACTTGCCTGTTTTAGAGCATAAGCAAGTGCATGGCATGGTCTATGACATCATGAATGATAATCAGCGTAAAGCCTATGAGGAATTTTGGGAGTGTGACTTTTCTTTTGAAATCCCAGGTATTGCGCGTTTCCGGGTGAATG
>JBJOOT010000042.1:0-21989 GCA_046051185.1 Pseudomonadota bacterium
TTGGCCTTCGGGCGGTCTAAAGTCACCTCTAAAACGGCCCCTTCGCGTCGGGTTTGAATCACTGCTGTGTTCATTGCTCAAAGCTCCTCTTCCGCCATGCTCAGCAAAGCATCGGCTGCATATGCACCTTGCCCCTGAGCACAGACGATCAATGGATTAATATCTAGTTCTTGTATAATGGCTGCATTGGCAAGCACCCATGCTTGGATACGCAGAATCGCGTGAAGAGCTGCCTCGCTATCCGCAATCGGCTGGCCACGATAACCTTGCAATAAAGCCGCCCCTTTTAAACTCAATAAAGCTTGGCGAATAGCCGACTCACTGCTAGGCAAGAGTAAGGTTTGGCTATCGCGGAATAATTCCACCCAAATCCCTCCCAAACCTAAACTCATGACTAAGCCAAAACGGGGATCACGATGAAAACCGACCAATAACTCAGCTACCGCCCCTTGTATCATCTGCTCAAGGTATAAACCTGTACCTAACATTTGTAGTTGCTGAAAGGCTGAACTCAGCTCATCAGCCTTACGCAAATTCAACCGAACGGCTGCTTGTTCCGTTTTGTGAGCGACGCCCAAAGCCTTTAACACGACCGGATAAGTCAATAGCTCAGCCGCCCGCAATGCGGCATCTAAAGACTGCACCCGACAACCTTTAGGAACACTCACACCTGCCTCAAGCAATAGCGCTTTAGCACTTGCTTCATCTAGCATATTGCACGCAGTTCCTAAGCCACTCATCGCGCCTAAAGCTTGAAATACAGGCGGCTCTGGAGTTTGCTGCCAATATTGACCTATGGTTAGCGCGACTTCAGCAGCAGTCATGGCCTCGTCAAAACCACTTAAAGCCGCAATCCCTTGACGGGCTAAACGCTCGACATAAACTTCCGGCAAATTCTCAGGCAAGCTCGCTAAGAGAGCCGCTTTCTGCCCCGTGCGCATCACCGCAGATTCTAAAGCGCGTAAAGCCACCAACCAATCGTCATGTTGGCAACGCTCCCCATGTGGAAAATCCAAAATCAACAAACTTAAACCAAAACCGACCTCAAATAAGCGGGTAAATACCTGCGTCATTTGGGATTCATCACCCCAAATATAGGTTTGATAATCCAAGGGATTATTCACAGTCACCTTCGCACCTAGCACCGCTTCGATAGGCGCTTTTTGCTCCTCACTTAAGGCTGGAAAATAAACCTTCCGCCCTAAAGCGGCATCGGCAATTAGGCTTGCCTCCCCACCTGAACAGCTCAGTGACGATAAGGTATTAGCCGCTAAAACACCGTGAACATGCAGTAATTTTAAGGTTTCCAAAAAAGCAGGAATTGAGCCTACTTCACCAAAGCCTAAACGCGCTAAAAAAGCACTGGATACGGCATGCGAACCCGCTAAAGAAGCGGTATGTGTTAAAGCAGCTTGCTGGGCTTGTACACTTTTACCCACCTTTAACACGACAACAGGCTTCTGCAAAAGGCGTGCTTTCTGTGCCACTGCCTCAAAACCACGCACTGAATCAAAGCCTTCGATATGTAAGCCTAAAGCCGTGACACGCTCATCCTCTAAGGCTGCTAAGGCTAAATCCGATAAGCCGATCTGCATTTGATTCCCTAGGGTCAGCATATAGGCAATCGGCAAACCCCGTTTTTGCATGGTGAGATTAATGGCAAGATTCGAAGACTGGGCAAGAATCGCGACCCCTGTTTGATGCGCAGCCAAGCGCTTGCCACCTTGCTGATCTGGCCAAAGCAAAACGCCATCGAGATAATTAATAAAGCCATAGCAATTGGGGCCAAGAATCGGAAGCTGCGTGGCGGCGGCTTGCAAAGCGGCCTCTAATTGTTTGCCTTCCTCATCCGCTTCACGAAAACCAGAGGCATAGCAAACCGCCCCACCCGCACCTTTAGCGGCTAACTCAGCGACAATGGTTGGAGTGAGCTGCCGATTGACACCGACAAAGCAAACATCCGGGGCAGCAGGTAAATCAGCAATCGAGCGATAAACCTTCAAACCCGCCATCACTTCACGGCTAGGATGCACCGGCCACAAATCCCCCTCAAAGCCCATTAATTGGCATTGATTGAGCACATTTAGCGCAGCCTGCCCCCCCATCACCGCAATAGAGCGCGGTTTAAGTAAGCGGGAAAGATCAAAACGAGTTTGCATTTAACACCCCAAAGGGCGCAGCAAATGGCGCGAAATAATATGGCGTTGAATCTCTGAAGTACCATCCCAAATCCGCTCCACTCGTGCATCACGCCAGAAACGCTCTAGGGGTAAATCAGCCATCAAGCCCATGCCGCCAAAAACCTGTAAAGCTTGGTCAGTAACCCGTGCAAGCATTTCACTGGCATAGAGCTTAGCACTAGAAATTTCACGATCAGCATCCAAGCCCTGATCCATTTTCCAAGCAGCCGCCAAGGTCAAATAATCGGCGGCATCTATCTCAGTGATCATATCCGCAAGCTTGAAGGAGACCCCCTGAAAACGCCCAATCGGCTGCCCAAACTGCTTACGTTCCGCCGCATACGTAAGTGCTAGTTCAAAAGCACGCCGCGCCCGCCCCACACAAAAGGCGGCGACGGTTAAACGAGTGCCATACAACCATTGATTCGCTAAGGCAAAACCTTGATGCAGCTCACCTAATACTTGTGAGCGCGGCAAGCGGCAATTATCAAAATTCAAAATACAATTATGATAGCCACGATGACTGACCGATTGATACCCTTTACGAATCTCAAAGCCTGCGGTATCACGATCCACTAAAAAACAAGTGATGAGCTTTTTATTGCCTTGTGTTGTTACCTCTTCGCCGGTGGCCACAAAGACAATCACGAAATCCGCAAGATCGGCATGACTAATGAAATGCTTCGAGCCATTAATGACCCAATCACTCCCCACTTGTTTAGCATGACATTTCATACCACGCACATCCGAACCTGCATCCGGCTCTGTCATTGCCAGCGCATCAAAACGTTCCCCTCTTACTGCAGGCAATAAATAACGTTCCCGTTGCTCTCCCTCACATGCCAGCAGAATCCCTGAAGGTCGGCCGAAAAATACTGACAAAGCCATTGAGGGGCGACCCAATTCACGTTCTAACAAAGTGAAATCCAAATGATTTAGGCCACCGCCTCCCACTTCTTCCGGCATATTCGCGGCATAAAAACCTAAATCACGGCATTTATCCCGAATATCTAAACCTAATTCCAACGGTACCTCACCCGTGCGTTCAATCTCAGCTTCATGCGGATACATTTCCTTTTCCACAAAGCTACGCACGGTTTCGACAATCATCTGCTGCTCAATACTAAGTCCAAATTCCATGATTAAGCTCCAATGGCACGACCTGCCCCGTCTGGTTGGGGTAAATGAGCTTGTGCATTTGCAATTTCAGCCAACTGATGCGCAATGGCCTCACTTGGCAAACTGGAACTGCGAGTTTTTAAACTGACATGAATGAGCAGATGCTCCACCGTGGCTAATAAGCGCCCATCAGCATGTTGGATACGATTGAATAAATGCAGTTTCTTACCACGTCCTTGTAAAACTTGAGTGGTGACTATAATCGGCTCTAAAGCACGAGCTTCATCCAAATGACGGATATGGGTTTCCACGGTGAAATAAGAGCCACCCGCCTCCACATAAGCCGCATCGACACCGATTAAGCGCATAAAAGCATCGGTTGCCTCGCTGGATACTTGCAAATAGCGGCTTTCATTCATGTGATTATTGTAATCCGTCCAATCCGTAGGCACGGTACGCTCCACCGTTTTGATGGGCTGACTATAATCAAGCGTGGTTTGAGCTTGCGTAGCGGCTGCATCGTATTGAGTTTTTTCATAGGCCGCCAACGCTTTACCTGCGCCCCAATCATAAGCCTTGAGTGCTTGCAAAATAGCAATCAGATTATTATCACGGATGCGTTCTAATTCACGAATACTGTATTGCCCCGACTGAGCATCGGATTGTCCAGCAATCAAATCGACGAGTTGTTCATTGAATTCGGGTACATCGGTAAGCTTCGTCCAAGGCCAGCTTAAGCAAGGGCCAAATTGCTCCATAAAATGGCGCATCCCAGCCTCACCACCGGCAATGCGATAGGTTTCAAATAAGCCCATCTGCGCCCAACGCAAACCAAAACCATAGCGAATCGCATCATCGACATCTTGAGTGGTTGCAATCCCATCACGCACTAACCATAAAGATTCGCGCCATACTGCTTCAAGTAAACGATCCGCAATGAAAGCTTCAATTTCTTTTTTGATATGCAATGGATGCATACCTAGGCTACGGTAATAAGCTTGGGCGCGTTCAATCGTCTTTGCGGAGGTTTGCTGGCCACCGACTAATTCCACTAAGGGTAAGAGATAAACCGGATTAAATGGATGCGCAACTAGCAGGCGCTCAGGATATTGCAAACCTGCTTGCAAATCAGTCGGTAAAATCCCAGAGGTTGAGGAGGCAATCACAGCCTTAGGCGAGGCGGCTTGCTCAATTTCCCGATAAATCTTTTGCTTTAAATCTAAGCGCTCTGGCACGGCCTCAACGATCCAATCGGCCTCTTTGACTGCGCTGGCAATATCTTTTGCGAAGCTAAATGAGCCTTCAGGGCGGCGTGGTGCCATCGTCAATTTACTATAAGCGTGACGGCTATTATTAAGTACAGCCTCAATTTTTTGAGGTGCAGTGGGATCGGGGTCATAAATCCTGACCTCCATCCCATTTTCAATCAAACGTGCGACCCAACCGGCACCAATCACACCGCCACCGATAACCGCTACTTGTTGAATGGACTCCATCGGTTACTCCTTAAGCCCAACGTTTAGTCAGTTGCATTTTTTGCCGAACTTCATTCGGGGTCATAATTTTGCTGCCCATCGCTTCTGCAATCGTGACCGCCCGCTTGACTAAATCACCATTACTCGCAAGTATGCCTTTATCCAGCCAAATGTTATCCTCCAAACCCACCCGAATATTGCCACCTGCCAAAATTGCCATCGCTGCATAAGGCAATTGATTACGCCCAATCGAAAAGGCCGAGAATGTCCACTCTTTGGGAACGGCATTTACCATCGCCATGAAGGTCGTAAAATCATCGGGTGCGCCCCAAGGAATCCCCATACAAAGCTGAATCATGCCCGGATCTTCAATCAAGCCCTGATCTTTTAACCATTTCGCAAGCAGAATATGCCCTGTATCGAAAGCTTCAATTTCAGGACGCACCCCCATTGCTTTAATTTGCTTGGCCATTTCGCGCAAGGTAGCGGGCGTATTAGTCATCACATAATCGCCTTCACCGAAATTCATCGTGCCGCAATCTAGGGTACAGATTTCAGGTAAGAGTTCGCGGACATGCGCTAAGCGCTCGGTAGCACCGGCCATATCTGTACCTAACTCAGCGGGAGGCAAAGGTTGCTCGACACTGCCTAAGGTTAAATCCCCGCCCATACCAGCCGTTAGGTTTAGCACCATATCCACACCCGACTCACGAATATAATTCACTACTTCACGATATAAAGCAGGGTCGCGCGCGGGGCCGCCGGTTTGCGGATTGCGCACATGAATATGCACCACCGCTGCCCCCGCTTGGGCAGCTTCAATACAACTATCGGCAATTTGACGCGGGCTAATAGGCACTTTATGCGAGCGATGGGTGGTATCACCCGCACCAGTTACGGCACAGGTGATAAAAACATGGCGGTTGGGATTAAGCATGATGAACTCCTCGAACTCCTCTATCTCACTGGCTGCATCATGGCATGCCGTTTTGCATTATGATTGACTTTATTCGCAATCCATTTTGCAAAAACCGCAATGAATTTATTCACTCGCTCGACTGAACCGCTCAAAATTACTTTACTGGTGGCCTCTGAGTCCTCGCTGATGTCTTTGGCTTGTGTCTTGGATGTGATGCGCGGTACGAATCGTTTGGCACAAACGAAGCTCTTTGATTGGCAGATTTATACACCGAATAATCAAACTGCCGTACTCACTTGTGGTATTGGTATTCAACCTGATGCGCCGTTGACACCTCAACTGCAAGGTGATTTATTGTTAATCATTGCGGGTTTCAATAGCGAACAGCATTATGACAAAAGCTTGCTGCGCCAATTGCATGGCCTTATTTCGCGCTTTCGTTTAATTGGTGGCATTGAGGCGGGTAGCTGGGTCTTAGCACGCATGGGATTATTAGCGAATAAAAAAGCCACCACCCATTGGGAGGATTTGGAAGATTTCGCGCTACGTTATCCGAATATACAAGTCATACCTGATCGCTATGTATTAGATGGAAATATCTTCACCACGGGCGGCGCATCCCCTAGTTTCGATTTCATGCTGCAGTTAATTCGTAGTCGCTACGGACAGCAGCTTGCTTTAGAGGTGGCGAGTATTTTTATCTACGACACGGTGCATACCGGCCATGATGCTCAGCCTTTAGTATCTTTGGGCTTATTAACGCAACAAGAACCCCGCATTGCCGCTGCGATTCGCGTTATGAGTGAACACTTGGATGACCCTCTCAGTATGGGGCAATTAGCCACTCAGTTACAGTTGTCACTGCGCATGCTGGAATACTTATTTCGCGAACATTTACACTGCTCACCCACCCAATATTATCTGCATTTACGCCTGCAAAGTGCACGTCGTTTAGTCACTGATACCCATTTGCCGATTCAAGAAATCGCCCTACGTACTGGCTTCAGTTCTTTGGCCAGTTTATCGCGCTCATTCCGTGCTGCTTATCAATTTAGCCCCGCACATTATCGCTGCCGCTTCAAGCAAGGAAAATCCTAATAAAACCAAACTCTTTTAAGTGATGAAACTGGCGACTAAGCCGCCATAGAGCGCATTACAAACTTTAATTTGCTCAGCCTGCAGCAAATCAGCCGGAGATAAAACCCGTTCTTGAGCAGCCAGTGCTTGCAGTAAAACGGAGCGATGCACCCCACTTAATAAACCACAGCTTAAGGGAGGCGTATACCATTGCCCGTTTAGTAAAACAAACAGATTACTACGCGCCCCTTCGGTCAACTCGCCCCGTTCATTGCAGAATAGATAATCGAATAAACCAGCCACTTTTGCTTCCGCTAAGGCTTGATTATACAAAGCCCGCACGGTGGTTTTATGCTGCAAAAAAGGATTTTTGGAATCGACCGGCGTTTTGTATAAAGCCACGTTTACCGGCGACTGCACAGACTCTAAAGCCATGGTGCTGGCTTGCAATTGACCCTTTGCATTTAGCGTTAAGCGTAAACGAATTGGCTTGAGCATAGGGGTGGCGGCGATCGCTTGAGTGATGCAAGTTTGCAGTGCTGCTCGGCTTGGAAGCGGCCAATTAAACGCCTGAGCACTGGTTTGCAAACGCGCTAAATGCTGCTCGAATAAAGCCACTGCCCCATCCTCAACTCGCATCGTTTCGATCAACTCAAACGCTTGCGTATGGCGTGTCAAAAAGCGAGCTTTGAGCAAAGACTCCTCCCATTCAGCCGGTGCGTCAGAGCTATAAGTAATCCCTGCACCGACTGAAGTTTGAATAGGCCAATGCTCAATCCCCAAGGCATCCACTTGCGGTTGTGCGGTCGTTTGCAGGGTACGAATCGGTACATTGAAGCTAGCGTGGAGTTTATCCTCATGCTTTTCAATAAAGCCCAGCGCGCCACAATAAGCCCCCCGCGCATACGGCTCTAGCTCATCAATAATCTGCAAAGTACGTCGCTTCGGTGCGCCAGTGATCGAGCCACATGGAAATAAAGCATTCAATAAGCTCACTAAACTGGGCTGCTGGCTTAACTCCGCTTGCACGGTGCTGGTCATTTGTAAAACCGTGCCATAGCGCTCAATTTCAAATAAGCGCGGCACAGTGACTTGCTTTACTTCGCTTAACCGTGACAAATCATTGCGCATTAAATCGACGATCATCACATTTTCAGCACGATTCTTAGCATCTTTGGCTAATAAAGCGGCGCGTTGCTCAGTTTCTGCTTCTGTCTCAGCTATCGCTGCCGTTCCTTTCATTGGGCGGCAGGTCATTTGATTCGCGCTCATTTCCACGAATAATTCTGGCGAGCAAGATAAGAGGCTGGATTGCGGTAAAGCTAACAATGCGCCATAAGCAATTTTCAAATCACTCACCAATTGATGATAAGCCAGTGCTAAAGCTGCATCGCCGTTGAAACCGAGCAATTCATTCTGCAAGGGGAAGGTATAATTCACTTGGTAGCTATCGCCTGCTGCAATCAGCTCACGAATCACGCCAATCTGTTTAATAAATTGCGCTGGCTCTACCAGAGATTTGGCAGGGGTGAAATGTGCAACGGCGCCTTGGCCTTGCTGCGCTAACCACGCTAAGGCTTGGGTACGATTAAAAACTTGGGCTTGCTCGAAAGCTAAAGCTTGCAACCAAGGCGTATGGCTGGATTTATTCGATAACAGCAAACCTTGCGCCACGCTAAAGGCTGTTGCTGCCTCAAACGACAAAGAAAGTATAATCTGCCCTGAGCCTGCTTGTACCCAAGCTTCAATTTCCGTTAAAGCCGTCTGCAGGCGCTCAATGGCATCCGGTTCATTACCTTGGATAATCCATGCTTTAGAGGGCTTGGTGTATAAACGACTTGAAGCTTCGGCGTGACTACCATCAAATAAAAGCGCGAAACAGTGGTGTAAGGAACGCATAATTTTTTTAGACTATTATTAAGCAGAGCAAATCTTAGCAGAGATAACGATTAAGCATGAGCGAAACAATTTATCAAAATCTGTCGCAACTGGGCAGTGTGACCAAGTTACCTGAATCGCCTGAGAGCGCTATTTTGGAAAGCGTACCCAATCCGCAAACCGAAGTAGACTACGTAGTGCGCTTCACCGCCCCTGAGTTCACCTCCCTCTGCCCGATCACAGCTCAACCCGATTTCGCGCATTTAGTGATTGATTACATTCCAAACCAGCGCTTGGTGGAAAGCAAATCGCTGAAATTATTTCTCGGTTCTTTCCGCAATCACGGCGCGTTTCATGAAGACTGCACCGTGAGCATTGCGCGACGCTTGATCGCAGCAATCCAACCGAAATGGCTACGCATTGGCGGCTATTGGTATCCACGCGGTGGCATGTCGATTGATGTGTTTTTTGCGCAAGGTGAGATTCCGCAAGGGGTTTGGCTACCGGAACAAGGGGTGGCGGGGTATCGAGGGCGGGGTTGATATAAAAGCTATAAGCTATAAATGACTTTACTATCTGTATCAAAACTAATCAGTTTTTTCTGTTGCAATTTACCAATCAGGTCGTTTACTTCGTCGGTAGTTAGTTTTCTTGCAAACACAGAATTAGTATAAGTGATTAAAGACTGGCGTTTAGCTGGTCTGCTTCGTGGGCTTTGCTTAAGCAATTCAGTTAAGCGCTCAAGACTACTCAGTTCAGCTTTTGACTTTAGGCCTAAAACCTTTTGCCCAAACAAAGGAATATCCGCCAATTCATTCTGTCGCTGTACATTAACTTTCTTACTGCGCAAATGACTAACTAAAGCATCATAGCCTTTATCTTTCGAGACTATATAAAAACTATGATCAGGCTTCTGACATGCTAGCTGACCCAAGTAATAAACGAGTACAAAATCCAAGGCATTTTTTGCAGAAATATTAACCTCGATGAGTTGAGCTTGCCCTTTAAACTGCATTAGCTGCTTGACCAAACTGATAGGTAAATTATGCTGCTTTGCACCCAGTAAGATCAGTAATTCAACGGGCTGATCTCGCACTAGACTGAGATCAAGTGTCGGGACATTTTCAAAATCAACGAAAATGTGATGGCTTATAGCAAGGTTAGTCATTATTTTTAATCACTTCTAAGCTTTAAGTGCCATCTTTGCGTAGCCCGGTATCTGAGTCAATTTTATACGATAAAGCCAATCACAAATCGCCCCTTACTCCAACCCCAAACTCAACTGCTCTGGCTGCCAAGGCTCAGCAAAATGCACCCCAATTCCCAATAAACGTACAGGCACTTGCCGCCGCTCCCATGCTTGTTTAATCAAGGGCAAAAACAAACGCTCCTCGACTAACGAATTGCTTGTTTGGGCAGTGGTCAAGACAAAATCATGAAAGCGAATTTTTACCACGATACTTTTCGGTACTAAGCGCTGGGATGCTTGGGCTTTCGCTAAACGCTGTTCCAAAGCACGGAATAAGGCCGGTAATTCGGCATAACAAGCCGCTAAATCCGGTAAGTCACGGGCAAAGGTATCCTCCACACTAATGGATTTGTAGGGGTTATCGACACTAACAGGGCGATGATCAATCCCGCGTGCCAGTTCATATAAACGGCGACCGAAACGGCCAAATTCGGCGCAGAGTTTTTCCACCGACCAAGCTTGCAAGTCCGCACAAGTGCGCACGCCTAATTCACCCATCCGTTCTGCCGTCACTGTGCCTACTCCCGGAATTTTCTTCACGGGCAAACTCAGCATGAATTCCGCAATCATCTGTGGGCGAATCACGAATTGCCCATTCGGTTTATGCCAATCGCTGGCGACTTTAGCGAGGAATTTATTCGGTGCTATCCCCGCCGAAGCGGTAAGTTCTTGCTCTTGCCAAATACGGGCGCGAATCGCTTGGGCAATCAAGGTCGCGCTACCTTGATGTTGATGGGCTTGGCTCACATCTAAATAGGCCTCATCCAAGGACAACGGCTCAATCAACTCTGTATAGGTAGCAAAAATCGTATGAATTTGCTCAGAAACCGCTTGATAGACCGCACGACGTGGCGGCACACGAATCAATTCAGGGCATAAACGTAAGGCAGTTTTCATCGGCATGGCGGAATGCACACCAAACTTGCGGGCTTCATAGGAGCAAGTCGCGACGACACCGCGAGCATCGGGCGAACCACCGACCGCAAGCGCTTTACCGCGTAAAGAGGGATTATCGCGGGCTTCAATCGCTGCATAAAAGCAGTCCATGTCGATGTGAATAATTTTACGTAAACTAAGCTCAGTCATAGCGACAGCATAGCAAAACTCCTAGCTGCAAAATAACTGTCACTCCGCTAGGCTAGCTGTATGACCACCACCCTAAGAGCTTCTACAATGACCCAAACAAATTTTCTGATTTTAATGATCGATCAAATGACGGGCTGTATGTTAGATGAGCCCATGCTTAAACAGCTGCATGCTCCCAATATTAAGCGATTGCTTGAACAAGGCGTGAAATTTGAAAATGCCTATTGTGCTAGCCCTCTGTGTACCCCCGCACGAGGTAGTTTCATGACGGGGCAATTACCATCACGCTCAGGTATTTATGATAATGCAGCGGAATTTCCAGCCAGTACGCCCACCTTTGCACACTATTTACGCTTACAGGGCTATCAAACTGCCCTCAGCGGTAAGATGCACTTTGTCGGCCCCGATCAATTACATGGCTTTGAGGAGCGCTTAACGACGGATATTTATCCGGCTGACTTTGGCTGGACACCGAACTGGCACGACCCACTCACTCGCATTGATTGGTGGTATCACAATCTGCATTCAGTAACGGAAGCAGGTACAGCAGAAATTAGTAACCAATTAGAGTTTGATGATGAAGTAGCCTATTTTGCCCGCTTAAAACTGCATCAATATGCGCGGCGCTTGGACACACGCCCTTTCTGTTTAACGGTGAGTTTCACGCACCCACACGATCCTTATGTGGCACGGCAAAAATATTGGGATTTATACGAAAATATCGATATTCCGCTGCCGATGGTCGCGGCAATACCTTATGCACAACAAGACCCGCATTCGCAACGCCTATATGATGCGGTTAATTATACCCACTATCAAATTACTGCCGAACATATCTATCGCGCCCGTCGTGCTTATTTTGCCAATATCAGCTATTTGGATGACAAAATCGGCGAGTTACTGCAAGTTTTAGAGGATTGTGATTTTGCGGAAAATACCGTGATTCTATTTTGTGCAGATCATGGTGATATGCTCGGTGAACGCGGCCTTTGGTATAAAATGTGTTTTTATGAATATGCGATGCGTATTCCTTTAGTACTGTATGCGCCTCAGCGATTCAGCCCACGCAACGTAGCAACGCCTGTGGGTGCACAAGATATTCTGCCGACCTTAATGGAACTAGCGGGGGCTGATCCGCATCAAGTCGCCTGCCCGATTGATGGCAGCAGCTTGGTTAATTTAGCTCAGGGGCAAGAACAAACAGATCGCGTTGTTTATGCGGAATATTGCGCAGAAGGCTCGGTCGCACCAATGGTGATGATTCGCCAAGGTGCGTTTAAATTTAATTATTGCCAAGCAGATCCATTGCAATTATTCGATTTAAGCACTGACCCCAATGAGCTGAAGAATTTAGCCCCTGATCCAGCTTATGCCAGTGTGGTACAGCAGTTCCAACAGCAATTAACCCAAGGCTGGAATCTAGAGCAATTCAAGCAAGCGGTGATACATAGCCAAGATTGTCGTCGCTTGGTGGATACAGCGAATCGCAAGGGTCAATTCAAGTCATGGGATTTCCAGCCGCAGCAAGATGCTACTCAACGCTATATGCGCAATCATCTCGACCTGAATGTACTGGAGGCGAATAACCGCTACCCAAAGCCTTCAGGTCACTAGGTTTTTAAGTGCCTGCTGAATCCGCCTAAAGCTTGCGCTTGCGGCTGTTTGCATTTGGCGGGCATGTAAATAACCGTGGGTTAAACCCTTTTCAAGCTGCCATTGTGCTTGTCCACCGGCAGCTTTGATATGAGCACAATACAAGGCCGCCTCCCCCACCAGCGGATCGAACTCAGCACTAAAAACCACGGTTGGGGGTAAATCCCGAAAATCCTCATCCGCTAAGGGCAGGCCTTTTAACTGTTTAGGAATCGCCGCTTTGCCCAAGCACAAACGCCAGTAATATTGCATTTCCTCAGTCGTCAGCAGGGGTGCAAGTGCATAACGCTCATAACTCTCTAAACGAAAATCAGAACCCAAGACCGGATAAATCAACACCTGAGCGATAGGCGCATGGGCTTGCCCCCGTAACTGATGGGCGACATGAGCCGCTAAACAAGCACCAGCACTATCCCCCATCACGATCAAGGGTAGATCGGTTTGTGCGGCTAAAGCTTGATACGCTAAGACCGCATCTTCTAAACCCGCTGGAAACAAATGTTCAGGGGCTAGACGATAATCCACCGCAGTCAGCGATAAACCTGTGCTTGCGCATAAATCGGCACAAATCCCATGATGACTGTCTAAGCCCCCTAAAACAAAACCACCGCCATGAAAATAAATAATGTGCCCAGCAGCCATTTGCTCGGTCACTTGATAGCTGCGTATTGGAATTGTGCGGTTTGCAATAGGGAGTTCGTGATCTTGGATACGAAGATGAGTAGGTAGTTTATTCTCTAAGCTGTACAGCATTTTAGTATAAGCAGCCCGTTGCTCACGAGGGGCAAGGTTCATAAACTGATCCGGTACTAAGGCATTGATCCGCTGGATAAATGCCCAATAGTCAGTGCTTAGCAAATGCGTATAATCTTCTGCTGAAATTCTAGTAGACATTACTTCTATTCCACCTCTACTTTTAATTAATAAATGAGACTGTTACAGTAATTTATAGAGGAGACAGGAGTGTTTGGAAATAACCGCTGTATTGTGGTTTTTTCACTCACTCAATTTATTGATCACTCGGATCAATAATTACCATTAAATAGCCAGTGGAGGAGAGAGGTATGACTGATTTAAAGCAGCTTGATCTTGAAATGAGAGCGGGCCGATTGTCGCGCCGCGATTTTCTAAAAGCAGCCGCCTTATTTGGCCTGAGTGCTGCAGCGCCCTCCGTTCTCCTTGGAACTCCGGCTTATGCGGCTACTGAACCGAAAAAAGGTGGGCATCTTAAAATCGGTACCGGCCACGGCTCCACCACAGACTCGCTTGATCCTGCGACCTACGAAAATAACTGTATGCAGTCGGTCGGTAAAACCATCCATAATTATCTTACCCAAGTCGCTGCGAATGGTCAGCTTGGCTCTGAACTAGCAGAAACTTGGGAAGCAGCCGATGGGGCGAAAAAGTGGACGTTTAAATTGCGCCAAGGCGTTGAATTCCATAACGGTCAGAAGATGACCGCAAAAGATGTTATTGCCTCGTTCAAGCATCATAGCGGCGCGGATAGTAAATCTGGTGCTAAGGTTATTGTTGATCCCATTATCGATATGCAGGCGGATGGTGATTACACCGTAATCTTTACCTTAAAAGAGGGTAATGCCGATTTACCTTATCAAGTCAGCGATTATCACTTAGCGGTGATGCCTGCCAATGCCGACGGTAAGATTGATGCGAAATCAGGCATCGGTTGCGGTTACTACAAACTGAAGAATTTTGAGCCGGGGGTCAAAACTTCTGTTGAGAAATTCGCTAATCACTGGAATGCGGGGGCGGTGCATTTAGACTCTGCTGAATTCATTACCATTGCCGATGTGACCGCTCGGGTGAATGCGCTAACCACCGGTGAAATTGATACTGCAGATCGGATGGATGTAAAAACCCTGCATCTGTTAGCCCGCAACAAAAATGTACGGGTGATTGAAACTAGCGGTAATGCACATTACTCCATGCCAATGCGCTGCGATACGGATCCTTATAAAAGTGTTGATATACGCTTAGCCCTCAAATATGCGGTAGATCGAAACGCCATGCTCGAAACCGTCTTGCGGGGCCATGGTTATATTGGCAATGACCATCCGATTGGGCGAGCCAACCGTTATCTTGACAAAAATCTGCCTCAGCGGGCTTATGACCCCGAAAAAGCTAAATTCCATCTGAAAAAAGCGGGGGCGGAAGGTTTAAAAGTACAATTGAGCACTTCCGATGCAGCGTTTGCAGGTGCAGTGGATGCGGCCGTACTTTACAAAGAACAAGCGGCTAAAGCAGGGATTAATGTCGAAGTCATCCGCGAACCCAGTGATGGTTATTGGTCGAATGTGTGGATGAAGAAACCCTTCTGCTTCTGCTACTGGGGCGGTCGCCCTACTGAAGATTGGGCTTTCTCCACGGCTTATGCCGCCGATGCCGAATGGAATGATACCGCTTGGAAGAACGAAAAGTTCAATCAGCTATTATTAGCTGCCCGCGCTGAATTAGACGAAGCTAAACGCGCTGCCATGTATGCTGAAATGCAGATGATTCTAAGTGATGACGGCGGTACGATTATCCCAATCTTCAATAATTATATCGGTGCAGTCACGGATAAGGTAGGTACACCAGAAGTGATTGCCAATGACTGGGACTTAGACGGTCAGCGTGCAGTATTGCGCTGGTGGAAAACCGCTTAAACCTGCTTGTTAACCACAGTTCTTCGCTCCCTCTGGTTCACAGAGGGAGTCACTCAAAGCAGGTGCTTTTAAGGAGCCCCAGCCTATGATGTCTATAGTACGCTTAATTATCCAACGCCTTAGCCTTGGCATTTTGGTTTTGTTTGCGGTGT
Organism: Pseudomonadota bacterium; assembly: GCA_046051185.1. GTDB lineage: Bacteria > Pseudomonadota > Gammaproteobacteria > Thiotrichales > Thiotrichaceae > Thiolinea. Next base: position 15,455 of record JBJOOT010000042.1, read on the forward strand.
CGCTGATTATTTTTTTAGGGGTTGAACTCTTACCCGGTGATCTCTGCCAAGCCATTCAGGGTCAATCGGCGACTGAATCAACGGTTGCCGCTTGCCGACAAGACTTAGGTTTAGATCAACCTGCCCCCATTCGTTATATTAATTGGCTAACAAATATTTCTCATGGTGATTTTGGTACTTCGCTTGCAAACGGACGGGAGATTTCCGAACTCATCAGTGTGCGGCTTGCTAATACTTTTTTTCTTGCATTGGTCGCTGCGGTCATCGCCGTTCCGCTATCCTTAGTCTTAGGGATTTTGGCGGCTTTATATCGAAATAGCTGGTTTGATCGCAGTATCAATGTATTGACCTTATCCTCCATTTCCTTTCCTGAGTTTTTTGTTGCTTATATTTTAATTTTGGTGTTTTCAGTGAAATTGGGTTGGTTTCCAAGCCTCTCCGATGTTAGCCCCGATACGCCCTTATTAGAGCGGTTGCACAAAGTATTTTTACCAGCACTCACCCTCACCCTCGTGGTAATGGCGCATATGATGCGTATGACACGAGCAGCGATTATTAACCTGATGGCGAGTCCTTATATTGAAATGGCCAAGTTCAAAGGCTTAAGTCGCTCACGAATTATTATTTATCATGCCCTACCGAATGCATGGGCACCGATTGTGAATGTGGTGGCTTTGAATCTCGCCTATTTAATTGTTGGCGTGGTGATTGTCGAAGTCGTCTTCGTCTATCCCGGCTTGGGTCAGCTGATCGTTGACTCGGTACAGAAGCGTGATATTCCCGTAGTACAAGCTTGCAGCATTATCTTTGCAGCGACTTATGTTCTCTTGAATTTGACCGCCGATATTATCTCCATTGCTACTAACCCAAGGCTGTTGCATCCAAAATGACCGATGACTCTAATTCTAAACTAGGCCTGCCCTTTACTGAGCCTCCACCAGCAGCCCGCCCTAGTCCGTTAAAACGCGCCCTCCGTGAACTTTGGAAATCGCCCTTAAGTGCTAAACTTGGAATATTGATTGTACTGAGTTATATGTTTGTCGCTCTGTTTGCCCCGTGGCTAACACCTTATGGTGAATCAGAAATTGTAGGCGGGCCGTTTGAGCTATGGAGTGATCAATACCCACTTGGTACGGACAACCTAGGCCGCGATATGCTTACTCGTTTGCTTTACGGTGCTCGCAATACGATTGGGATTGCCTTGATCACTACTCTGCTCGCCTTTTTGATCGGTGGCGTCACGGGCATACTCGCAGCTATTTTGGGTGGCTGGGCGGATCAACTCATGAGCCGGATTGTCGACGTATTGATGGCCATTCCTTCTTTAATTTTCTCTTTATTGTTGTTAACCATTTTCGGCACTTCGATTCCGGTTCTGATTGTGATTATCGCGGTCTTAGATTCAACACGAGTATTCCGTTTAGCGCGAGCGGTAAGCTTAAATGTGGTGGTAATGGACTATGTGGAAGCGGCGCGTTTACGAGGGGAGGGGCTGGCTTGGATCACGCGGCATGAAGTTTTGCCGAATATTATGCCGCCCTTAGTAGCTGAATTTGGTTTGCGCTTCTGCTTTGTATTCTTAACGATTGCCTCTTTGAGTTTCTTAGGTTTGGGCATTCAGCCACCTACTGCCGATTGGGGTAGCATGGTGCGTGATAATGCCACTCTGATTTCTTATGGTGATATTACCCCCTTGCTACCTGCAGGTGCGATTGCACTCTTAACCGTAGGTGTCAATTTCATTGTGGATTGGTTCCTACAAAAAACCAGTGGATTAAAAGATGGTCAATAATACCCCAGCAGCCAATGATGAGAATGATCTGTTATTAGAAATACGCGGCCTGCGGATTGATGGTATGCGCGATGATCAATGGCAGGCCATCATTAAAGGCATTGACCTTAGCTTATATCGTGGTGAGGTTTTAGGTTTAATCGGTGAATCGGGCGCGGGTAAATCCACGCTTGGCATTGCGGCGATGGGTTATGTGAAGCCAGGCTGTCGCTTTTCGGGTGGCTCGGTCAACTTTGATGGCATTGATATGCTCGCCGCTAGCGAAGAACAAAAACAGGCTTTACGCGGAGTACGGATTGCCTATGTCGCGCAAAGTGCTGCCGCCTCCTTCAACCCCGCACATAAACTGATTGACCAATTCGCTGAAATTCCCGTGCAGCATCATAAAAGCACGAAGGCGGAGGCCTATGCCGATGCGAAAGATTTATACGGCAAACTACTGCTACCTGCCCCCGATCAGATTGGTTTTCGCTATCCACATCAGGTTTCAGGGGGGCAACTGCAACGCGCTATGACCGCAATGGCGATGTCTTGCCGCCCTGATCTGATTATTTTCGACGAACCAACAACTGCTTTGGATGTCACGACACAAATTGAAGTGCTGATGACCATGAAGGATATTGTCGAGAAATTTAATACAGCGGCGATTTATATCACTCATGACTTAGCTGTTGTGGCACAAATGGCGGATCGGATTATGGTGCTACGCTATGGTGAATTAGTCGAGGAAGCCCCCACTCGGATCATGCTGGCAAATCCCAAGCAAGCCTATACCAAATCACTATGGGCGGTGCGCTCCTTCCGTAAAACACCGGCCTTAAACCTAGGCTCAAGCCACACCCAACCGATTATTAGCGTGCAAAATGTCACGGCTGCTTATGGCGTTTTGGATATTCTGCATGATATTAGTTTTGACCTCTATCCTGGGCAAACTGTTTCGGTAGTAGGTGAATCAGGCAGCGGCAAAAGTACCACCGCGCGCGTCATTACAGGGCTATTGCCCCCCCGCTTAGGACAAGTGCTTTTTCAAGGTCAAGCTCTTCCCCCTGATTACCGCAATCGGACTAAAGATCAACTGCGCCAAGTACAGATGATTTATCAAATGGCCGATACAGCGATTAATCCACGTCAACGCATCCGCGATATTATTGGTCGTCCACTTTCTTTCTATTTAGGGATGAACCGTCAACAAGTTGAAGCGCGTACCCGTGAATTATTGGCGATGATTGAGCTAAATCCTGATCAGTTTATTGATCGTTTCCCCAGTGAACTCTCTGGTGGACAAAAGCAACGGGTTTGCATTGCGCGGGCTTTAGCCGCAGAACCCAGTTGCATTATCTGTGATGAAGTCACTTCAGCACTCGATCAATTAGTCGCCGAAGGTATTTTACGCCTCTTAGACCGTTTGCAGCGCGAATTAAATTTAGCCTATATGTTTATTACGCATGATTTGGCAACGGTGAAAGCGATTTCGGATGAGGTAGTGGTCATGTTGAAAGGCCGGATTGTTGAACAAGGTAGTAAGGAGGAGATTTTTTCACCGCCCTATCCTGAATACACCGAAAAGCTGCTGTCATCTGTTCCACAGATGGATCCTGACTGGATGCAAAAACTGATTGCCCAGCGGGAAAATACCAGCTACACCCCCTACTAAACAACAAAACTGAAAATACAAAAGGCCAGCATCTGAGTTTAGAAATGAGCCAAGTTTACAACCCAAGGTAGCAAGCGTTGCTACCTTGTTCGTTCTCATTAGTTATCATTGGCAGATTCATGCAAAAAATCGTATGGTGTGTCGACTGATAAAATAACTCGCTAATTTCAAAGGAGTGTTCCATGTGGAGTGTCTTACGCATTCGTGGTTTTTTTGTTTTTATCACGATGGCGTTTTTGAATGCCTTTGTCGATTTAGGGCATAAGATCCTGATTCAAAATACGGTATTCAAACTCTATGATGGGCAAGAGCAAGTCATTTTATCGACCTTGGTCAATGCTTTGATTTTGCTCCCTTTTATTTTGCTTTTTACTCCCACTGGATTTTTATCGGATAAATATCCCAAAGTACAAGTGATGCGTTATAGCGCTTGGGCTGGATTAGCCATCACAGTTCTCATTACCTTGAGTTATTACTTTGGTTGGTTCTGGTTTAGTTTTGGCTTAACCCTTGTATTAGCGATCCGTAGCGCTTTTTATTCACCAGCAAAGATGGGGTATATCCGCGAACTCCTTGGCGATAAGCAATTGCCTCAAGGTAATGCGTTTGCCCAATCGACGGTGACCTTCGCAATTATGCTTGGTACTTTATGCTTTTCTATCCTGTTTGAATTACGCCTCCCTGATCAGCCACTGGCTAGCTCTCAAGAAATTCTCCAAACAATTGCGCCTTTAGGTTGGTTATTAGTGCTGATCACGGGTTTTGAAATTTGGTGTGCTTATCAACTCCCCACGACTCGCCAAACTGATCCAACTATGAAATATGTTTGGCAAGATCATTTGCGCGGTAAAACCGGTTTAGCCACCTTCAAATGGGTGAAAAACCATCAGCTGATTTGGTTGTCGATTGTTGGTTTATCGGTATTTTGGGCAGTAGCTCAAGTAATCTTGGCAACCTATCCCGCTTATAGCAAAGAGTATTTAGACCTGAACAATGTCGCTCTAGTACAAACGCTTATGGCTTGTGCAGGTATCGGTATTGTTTTAGGTTCACTGTGGGCGGGGCGTTTATCCCATACCCACATTGAAACTGGCTTAATTCCCGTGGGTGCTTTAGGGGTCATGCTGAGTGTGGCCTTGATTACTTGGTTTGAAACTCCTTGGCTACAAGCTGCAAATTTTCTCTTTCTAGGCATTATGGGCGGATTTTTTATGATTCCACTCAGTGCCTTAATGCAATACCACGCACCGAGCCAACATTTAGGCCGAGTCCTCGCCGCCTATAATCTTGTCAGCACCACCATTATGCTGCTCTTCCTGCTCGCAACCTTAGCTTTAGCTTGGTATGGGATTGGCAGCAAATATTTATTTACCGCCTTAAGTTTGGTAGTGATTGCAGGGGCAATTTATACGGTCTATCAATTACCGCAATCCCTATTGCGTTTCATTGCTAGCCGTTTTTTCCATGCGGCTTATCGCTTAAAAGTGATTGGCTTTGAAAATCTGCCCACGCGGGGAGGGGTACTGTTACTGGGCAATCATATTAGTTGGATTGACTGGGCTTTAGTCCAAATGGCCTGCCCACGCCAAGTCCGTTTTGTCATGGAGCGAGGCTATTACGAGCGTTGGTATCTGAAAGGTATTTTAGATTTATTCGGTGTCATTCCGATTGCGAGTGGCTCAAGCACTGAATCACTGACCGAAATTGCACGGCTTTTACAAAAAGGTGAAATGGTCTGCCTTTTTCCAGAGGGTGCGATTAGTCGTACTGGACAGCTCTCGGAATTTAAGCGTGGTTATGAAAAGGCGGCGCAAGGTACAGATGCCACTATTATTCCTTTTTATTTACATGGCTTATGGGGCAGCCGCTTCTCGCGCTCAAGTGGGTTTTTACGCGAAACCCGCCAATCAGGCTTGAAGCGTGACATTATTGTCTCCTTTGGCCAAGCACTGCCTAGCACTACACCCGCGTATGCATTAAAACAACATATTTTTGACCTGTCTTTTACCTCATGGGAAGCCTACTCCTCTTTAATTGACCCAATTCCGGTCAGTTGGGTGCGCTCCGCTAAGCGTTTAAGTTTTCGGATGGGAGCAACCGATGTCTTAGGCGAGCCTTTAAGCAATAATCGTTTAATGACTGCCGTGTTTAGGTTTGCCAATATCATTCGTCAGCGTAGCCCTGAGCAAAATATAGGTCTGCTCCTACCAACCAGTGGTGGCAGTGCAATTGCGAATATGGCTGTGATGACACTAGGTAAAACCGTGGTTAATCTAAACTACACTGCCAGTACCGAAGCTTTGCAAAGTGCCGCTGAGCAAGCTGAACTCAAAACGATATATACCTCTAAACTCTTCCTAAAAAAATTATTAGAGCGTGGCATTGATATTGCGGCGACCTTGCCGAATCTGCAGCTGATTTATATGGAAGATTTAAAGGCGCAGATCACGAAATTGCAGCTATTCATGACCATGACTGCCGTCGTTGTCTTACCGACTCGCTTGCTACAAGCCTTATATCTACAAGCTGTCAATCGAGATGCCACAGCAGCTATTTTGTTTTCGAGTGGGAGTGAAGGTGTACCCAAGGGCGTGGAATTATCACATCGCAATTTAGCCATTAATTCACGTCAAATTGCCGATATGCTCAATACCCGTGAAGATGATGTTTTAATGGGGACTTTACCCGCGTTTCATGCCTTTGGCTTATTGGCCAGTACTTTAATGCCTTTATCGGAAGGTATCCCGATTGTCTGCCATCCAGACCCGACCGATGCGGTGAATATCGCTAAAGGGATTGCTCGCTATGAGGCAACCGTCTTATTTGGTACAGCCACCTTCTTTCGTTTATATGCACGTAATCAAAGAGTACATCCACTCATGTTCGAATCGTTGCGTTATGTGGTGGCCGGTGCGGAAAAACTACCACCGGAAGTTCGCCAGTTATTCAGCCAACGCTTTAATAAGGCGATTTTAGAAGGCTATGGCACGACCGAAACTTCACCAGTTGCGAGCGTGAATGTACCGGATAAATTGGATATGAATAGCTGGCGTGTACAACCCGGCAGCCGTGATGGTACAGTCGGTATG
>JBJOOT010000043.1:0-21940 GCA_046051185.1 Pseudomonadota bacterium
ATCAGCCACCTCTAAATAATAAGCTTCACGCGCTTGCAAAAGATTACGTAAGGTTTGCAATGGATTATCCGTTTGCATCAGTGGGCGATTTTTATCGTGATGAATACGATTATAAAGTTGCTCAGCAGAAGCACGTAGATAAACAACCCGCCCTGCTTGAGTCAGTGCCGCTCGATTGGTCGCTCGCAGAATACTGCCTCCACCGGTGGCCAAGACCACACCCCGCAATTGGCTTAGCTCAGCAATGACCTGCTCCTCGCGATCCCGAAAGCCTTGCTCCCCTTCCATTTCGAAAATCGTCGGAATTGGCACGCCGGTGCGAGCTTCAATAGTTTTATCAGAATCGTGAAATTCTAGATTAAACCGCCGCGCTAATTGGCGACCAATGGTCGATTTACCTGCCCCCATGAGGCCAACTAAGATGATGTTGTCTTGCATGGTGGAGTTATGCCAGCAGTCAGCAAGGGAATCAAGCCAAATTATGCAGCTTGATCCCTAAACTTGTGGTTTTACTTCGATTTACCATCCACAATTTTCGGTGTCACGAAGATCAATAACTCGCGCTTCGTATCACTTCGATTGGTATTGCGGAATACTTGACCGACCATTGGCAAATCACCGAGTACGGGTACTTTAGTCGAACTCTTAATCCGGTTTTCTTCATGCACCCCACCTAAGACGACGGTTTGACCATTTTCTACCAAAACTTTAGTTTGAATTTCGCGCGTATCAATGCTTGGTACATTATTATACACCGCGCCTACCGTATCTTGATTAACCTTCAGATCCATTGAAATATGTTCATCAGGAGTAATCTGCGGTGTTACCTCCAGACTCAGCACCGCTTTCTTAAACGAAGTACTGGTATTACCTGCTGAACTCGCCTCTTGATAAGGAATTTCCACCCCTTGCTCAATCACTGCTTTGGTTTGATTAGAGGTAATTACTCTTGGAGTAGCGATAATTTCACCTTTACTCTCCGCTTGCAGCGCTGATAACTCTAAGTCTAATAAAAAGTCAGAAGTTAAAATCGAGAAGCCAAACTTACCCGCCGACCCAGCCGTTGGCAGATTTACACTCAAGCGATCTGTTAAACCGGGTAATTTCACCTGACCTGTGCTGCCCGAAGAAGTACTTGCCAGTGAATTATAATAACTATCAGTGCCTGAACCTAAACCAGCCCCTGCGATTCCTTTCGATCCTCCATTCGACCAATGCGGCGTTACCCCAAAGCGAGCACCTAATTGTTTACCAAAGGAATCATTGGCAATCACAATCCTTGATTCAATCACTACTTGCTGTACAGGTACGTCTAAAACCTTAATCAGATCACGAATCTCAGCCACTTGAGTCGCAGTATCTTGAATCAACAAAGTATTCGTCCGATCATCAAAAGAAACACTACCTCGTGCAGATAATAAAGAGTGATTGGTATCTTCATCAGCCGCCGACTTCTTTTTAATCAAACCCGCTAAATCGGCGGCCTTAGCAAAATTCACCGGAATATATTCAGTGACTAAGGGTTCAAGCTCGACTTTACGTTTAGCAACTTCAATTTCTTGAGCATCTTTAGCATCTAATTCTGCATTCGGGGCTACCCAAATAACATTGCCATTTTCACGCATGCCTAGATTTTTAGATTCTAGTACAATATCTAAAGCCTGATCCCAAGGAACATCCTTTAGGCGCACAGTAATATTGCCATTCACACTATCACTGACCACGATATTTTTATTTGTGAAATCGGCTAATAACTGCAATACAGCACGAACTTCAATATCTTGGAAATTTAAAGATAATTTCTCACCGCTAAATGTCTTTTTCTTTTTCTCACCAAGCACTTCTTTTTTCGGTGCTTTGATCTTATCAATATAAACCGTGTAGACATTCTTATCGCGCTCAGTGCGATAAGTAAAATCTTCACTCGCCATAATACTGACGCGACCATTCATACCCCGTTGGGAAATTTGGATATTGGAAACAGGCGTCGCAAAATCAACGACATCTAAACGCTTTTGCCAATTCATTGGCACGTCTACATCTTCTAAGCTCAGATTTAAAGTATTGGCTGTTTTATCATCCGTAACCTTGGTCTCACCGTCTGGCAAAGTGATAATGACCCGTCCACCTCCATCAGGCTCACGGCGAAAATCCACTGAACGCAAACCATAAAGCGACTTAGCCTCCGCCAAAGCATTAACAATCGGTGGCTTGGATGGAGTTGTCACTTGAACGGGCGGTAGCGGGGGTGCAATCGGTCGATACACCAACGGTTGGCTGGCCTTAGCTGGCTTAGCTGGAGGCGGCGGCAACTCCTCAAGTTTGACGGGTGCTGCCATTTGACTGACGGTTTGTGCCGCTGGATTCACCGTCTTAGGCTGAACCGCTGCTTGCTCTGAACCCGGCTTATTATACCACTCATAAGACTCCTCAGCCTTAAGTGAGCTAGCTGGAGCGGCTGGTGTTGGGTTGACCGCCGCAGTGGCTGCAGGTTTATGAGCAGCGCTCCCTGAAAACAAGAGCACCATATCATTGCCACTGCTTTCAACGGTATAATCAACTAAAGTATCTAACTTAAAAACCAACCGCGTTTGCCCTTTCGAGCCTGCAGCTTGCACTGCATTTAATACCCCACGCTTGGTATTATTATGGCGTGCCGTTGGAGCAACCTCGACTCCTGGAAAATCAAAAACAATCCGTGGAGGATTTTCCATGACAAAGCCTTTAGGAATAGCCACTGGAGATGAAAAGTTGAGAAGCACTTCAACTTTGCCTGCAGCTGCCTCGTTAATGCTAATATTCTCCAACTGATTATTAGCAGCTGCAGCAACGGCAGCCCATGATAGGCAGGATAACAATGCAACATTACGCGCAGTGGTTTGCTTTATTATTTTCATTATAGCTAACCTTAATCAATAAAATTATTAGGGCTGATTTATCGTAGAAATAGCCAATTCATTATCATGCTCTTTATAGCCGCCAAAACCATTATCTATAATTTCAGATAGGGTTAGCCCTACATCTTTAATACCAGTAATTTTCCCATGATTTTTACCGATATAATTTCCAGCTTTGACGCGATGTACCGCACCATCAGGAATTCTAATCAGAGCCCATAATTCTTTTTCTTTAAAGACAGTTCCCACCATACGCAAGCTGTCTAAAGGGAAACTCTCCAAAAATTCAGGTACTCGATTTTTATCAATCAAGACTGATTCTGGAATTTCCGCCACCGTTTTAGCCTCTAAGACTGAATTATCGAAAGGATCCGAATCATGTCCTGGATAAATAAAACGTACATAAGGCTTGATCGCAGGTATTGGTTCAATCGGTGTAGGCGGGCGTGCTTTTACTTCGTCCATATATATCTGAAGATCCGACATATTATCCATACAACCGCTTAGCATTAATACACTCACAAGCATCGGTAAGCTTAAGACGGGTAAGTTTATTTTATTTTTATTCATCATTAGTCTCCGCAGGCTCAAAATACGGGTCATTTATTTGGAGTAGCGGTTGAGGCTGCCGTTTTTAAATCACTATCCTCTAAATAGCGATAAGTTTTAATTAAAGCCTCCATACGTAAGCGCCGAGAGCCTTCTTGTTCAACTGAATTATTAGATCTTTGTGGTTGTGCACTTCTATCTAATTCAGGTAGCAAATGAATATTATGAATCGTAACAATACGTGGTAAACCAGAAATATCACTCACGAATGTAGCGAGCTGCTGATAACTACCTAAAGCGATCAATTTAATCGGCTTCTCTGCATAGAATTCTTTAAGTGCCTCAGGTAAAGGCTCGAATAATTCAATTTCCAATCCATTAGATACGCCTTTTTCAGAAATATCTAAAATCAAAGCCGGAATTTCTGTACCACTGGGTAATTGCTGCATTAAAGTACCAAAAGAATGCTGCATTTCTGCTAATTGCTTTTCATAAGCAGCTAATTGACTGGCACGCTTTTGCTTAGCTTCAAAACTAGCACGCAACTCAAGCTCTTTACGCTCTAGACCATCTAATTCTTCAATACTGTTAGTAATAACCAGTTTGTAACCTAAGAATAAGATCACTCCCATTAAAACTATAATCACGACGGCTTTTAGTGGCCAAGGCACACTACCGGGGTCGTCGGCAAGATTATTAACCTCCTGCAGATTCATTTTTTTCCTCCTTGCCCTGTTCTAATAATTGTTGGACATCGAGTTTGAAATCACGCAAAGGAATCGGGCGACCGTCTTGACGTGCCACAGAAATAATATTTAAGTTTGAAGAATTCAACCATTGCGAGCGATCAAGACTGTCCATATAAGTGGACACTCGTGCATTCGACTCCGCTTTACCTTCAACATGCACCATCGTTTCATTTTGCCTTAAAGCCTCTAGATACATACCTTGAGGTAAGGCTGTTGCCATTTCATCAAATAAATGCACGATAGCAGGACGAGTGCTTTGCAAAGTCTCAATAATTTGCATTCGATCTAATAATGCTTGTTTAGTTGAGTCTAATTTTTTAATCTGCTCAATTTGCTTATCTAAATTAGCAATTTCATCCGTTAAAACTTGATTACGTGCCTCTTGGTAACTTACAGCATTTCGCATATAAGTATGACCTGCAAAGACCATTAAACCGGCTAAAGCTGCTGAACTCCCCAATAAAGCAAAGAATTGTTTCTTTTTAAGCTCGCGCTCTTTATCACGCCAAGGTAATAAGTTTAAACCGGCCATTAATCTAATCCTCGCAAGGATAAGCCTGCTGCAATTAACAGCGCTTGCATATCGTTAGTAAACCGTACAGGGCTGACTTTAGAACCCAAACCTACTTGCGTAAATGGATTGACCACTTTAACCGGTGTACCAATCACCGATTGAATTTGCTCATCAATCCCCGGAATACGTGCACATCCACCCGAAATCAGAATTTGACTAACACTCTCACGTTGGCTAGAGGCATAATAAAATTGTAAGAACCGATGTAATTGCCGCACCATATTGTCTTTAAACGGGTCAAGCACTTCAGAAATATAATTCTCTGGTAAATTACCCTCTTTCTTCGCTAAGCCTGCTTCCTGCCAAGCCAAACCATAGCGATGCATAATTTGTTCTGTCAGTTGGCGGCCACCAAATGATTGCTCACGAGAAAAAGTTAAACGACCTTGCTCAAAAACCGTAATACTGGTCATGGTTGCCCCGAAATCCACGACTGCCACAGAATCATATTGATCCAGCTCTTTAGTTAGTGTGCGTAAGACTTTTTCTAGGGCATGCGTTTCTGTATCTACAATATCAACGGTTAAACCTGCCATTTCTGCTGCAGCAACCCGTACCTCCACATTTTCAGAGCGTGTGCCTGCCAACAAAATATCAATCATGTCGGGATTTGTCATGGAAGGGCCAAGGATTTCAAAATCATAGCTCACCTCTTCCATCGCATAAGGAATATGCTGATCTGCTTCTAAGGCAATTTGAGCTTCTAATTCTGCCGTCGGAATAGAAGCGGATAAGGTGATGATTTTATTAATCGCCATTGAAGTAGGAATCGCCAAAGCACAATGTTTTAAGCGGGTACGACTTTCACGTAAAGCGCGGCGAATAGCCTCTCCAATCGGTTCAGGCTCGATAATATCCTTTTCATTGGATACTCCATCCGGTAAAGGAGCAACGGCATAACTTTCGATTCGATATTCACGTCCTTTTTTGGACATTTCCACTAGCTTGATGGCAGAGGAACTAATATCAATACCGAGTAGATTGGGTTTACGGCTATAAAATGAAAACACGGCAACTCACATTTAAATTTATTTTTATTATTCAAGTTTCATAGCATGGTAGCGTTGTATCTAAAAATAGTCTACTCTGACTACTTTGATAGCGCGTCGGTTTCAGATGAACGGGGAAGACGAAATGCACCCTAACAAAGCTGCCAGCAGCACTTTATAAACTGCAACTCCGTCTCAGTCTTGATATGTTTACCGTCAGACCATCGCTTAAGTACTAGAACAATAGATTCAGGTTAATACGGGCATTATGCGTTTTTTCATTCATTTAATGACCTTCTTACTAAGCTCTTTGCTGAGCTTAAGTACAGTGGGTTTGGCTATCTTGGCAGGCTTGTATTTTATTTATTCGCCCCAACTGCCTAACAGCGAAGATTTACGTAAAATTGATATTCAAGTTCCCTTGCGTATCTATTCACGCGACGAGCGATTAATTGCTGAATATGGTGAGAAACGCAGCCGCCCTGTGAATTTTAATGCGATCCCAGAGCGCTTACGCCAAGCTTTCATCGCCATCGAAGATGCTCGCTATTATGAACACCAAGGGATCGACCCGAAGGGGGTGGCACGAGCACTGTATAATGTCATTGCGACAGGACGAAAATCGCAAGGGGCTAGTACCATTACCATGCAATTAGCACGGAATGCCTTTTTGGATAATGACAAAACTTTAGCACGTAAATTTAAGGAAACCTTATTAGCCATTCGTTTGGAGCAAACCTTATCCAAAGATGAGATTTTAGAGCTGTACTTAAACAAAATCTTTTTGGGCAATCGGGCGTATGGCATCGCTGCCGCCGCAGAAACCTATTATGGTAAGCAGCTGAATGATCTAAGCCTAGCTGAAATGGCGATGATTGCAGGCCTGCCCAAAGCCCCCTCACGCTATAATCCTATTGTAAACGAACCCCGCGCTATGACGCGGCGCAACTATATTTTGCAACGCATGGCGGAACAAGGCTTTATCACCCCTGCAGAATATCAAATTGCTGTCAAACAACCGAATACAGCCTCTGTCCATAAACCTGATATTGAAACTTATGCCCCGTATTTAGCTGAAATGGTCAGAGCAGCGATTGTTGAAAAATACCAAGATAAAGCTTATACCCAAGGTTATGATGTTTACACCACGCTTGATTCACAGATGCAAACCTATGCAACGGAAGCCTTACGTAGCACCCTAGAGCATTATGATCGGCGACACGGCTATCGAGGTGCAGAGGATCATATTAATCTTGAAGATTACAGCAGTCAGGATGAATTGCTCGATAAGCTATCGAGCTATCAACAAGTTGGTGATTTACAAGCCGGATTGGTATTAAAAAGCAGCAAAACGGAAGCCTCCGTGCTCTTAATGGACGAAACCGTCATCAGCTTATCTTTGGCGGATGTGAAATGGGCTAGTAAATTCATAAGCGCCAATCGGCGGGGCAGTACTCCCAAACGAGTCTCCGATGTCATGGTAGCCGGTGATATTATTCGAGTACGCCCACAACCATCGACCATTAAAACCGAAGGCAACCCAGCCCATACTTGGCAATTTACTCAAATTCCTACTGTCGGGGGTGCTTTAGTTTTAATGGATCCCAATAATGGAGCGATCCGCGCAGTCATGGGAGGGTATGATTTTTACTACAGCAAATTCAATCGTGCCACGCAAGCAATGCGCCAGCCCGGCTCTAGCTTTAAACCGATTATTTATTCTGCGGCGCTCTCACGTGGTTTTGCCCCAACTAGTATTGTCAATGATGCCCCCATCAGTATTCCGGGTAGCAATTGGCAGCCTAAGAATTTTGGCGGCTCTTACATTGGCCCCACGACCTTAAGTGAAGCATTGGCAAAATCACGAAATCTAGTGTCGATTCGTCTTCTTAGAGATACGGGCATTCCCTATACTATTAATTATGCGACTCGCTTTGGGTTTTCACGGGAACATTTACCGCCTAATTTAACACTAGCCTTAGGAACAGGTCTAACCACGCCTGTACAAATGGCCACCACTTATGCAGCCTTTGCTAATGGCGGCTTTAAAGTAGATGCTCATTTTATTAATCGGATTCAAGATAGTAATGGTCAAGTTCTCTTTGATGCCACTACCGAAACTCGCCAAGTCTGTGGCGATGACATTAAACTCTGCCCGATTCGTAAACCCAAGCCTACTCAAACTAAACTAACTGAAGCGTCTCAAACCGAAGACAACCTTGACCCGACTAAAACAGAGAATAAGGATAAAAAAACCAAGGAAAAAGCCAAGGCTGATACTAAAACCCTTGAAAACAAAGATAACGAGAAAGATAAAGAGGATAAAGAGAAGGACTACGACACAGAACCGGGCAAAATCGCCCCTGCTGCCGTTCGCATTATTGACTCACGCACCCAACACCAAATTGTAACCATGATGCAAGGTGTGACACAATTTGGCACTGCAGCAGCTGTGAATAAAACCCTCCACCGTTCGGATATTGCAGGTAAGACTGGTACAACCAATGAACAACGTGACTCTTGGTTTTGTGGATTTACCCCCGATTATGTGGCCGTTGCTTGGTCTGGCTTTGATGACATGGCAGAGCTTGGCGAAGGCGAAACCTCTGGCAAAATCGCTGTACCCATGTGGATCGCTTTAATGCAACAGGTACTCAAAAATGCCCCTGAGAAAAAATTTAAAAAGCTCGAAAAGCTACAAATGGTGAAAATTGATGCTAAAACAGGTTTACTTGCGGATGATAGTAGTGCTGAAGTGATTGAAGAAAAGTTAGTTGCTCAACCAGAGGCCGCTAAACCTGAACGAGCCAAAACCGAGAATTTCGAATTTACCAGTGCAGTCACCGAACCTGAATCCCAAGCTGCAAGCCGTCAACCCGCAGCGCGGCCAGCTCCCGTGCGGAAACGTGAAGCAGTAGAAATCCCAGAACAAATTTTTTAAATGTATCTTGAAAAAAATCTCCGCCAGCTTGTTGCTGACGAAACAGCACGCTTAATTTATGAAGAAGGCTATCGTGATTATCGACTGGCTAAACAAAAAGCCTCACAGCGTTTAGGGGCGGATAATCATGCGAAAAACCAACCCAGTAACGAAGAAATTGAACAAGCCCTACATGAATATGTACAACTGATCGACCCTAAAGAACATCAAGCTACTTTACGCTTGCATCGAGAAATTGCGTTAGAGGCAATGGAGTTTTTGAAGCCATTTCACCCCTTCTTGACAGGCTCAGCACTCGAGGGAACATCTAGCCCAGTTTCAGCGATTACCCTACATTTATCTGCCAATCGCGCTGAAGATGTGATCGTCTATTTAGAAGAAAAACATCTGCCCTTTCAAATTCATGAACGTAAAGTAAAAGCTGGAAAAAAACAGGAGTATTTTCCGCTCCTGCGCTTATATGTGGACAATGTGGAAGTCGAATTAATGATTTTCCCCGATGACGGTCATGCGAGTCTATCAGCCTTAAATACCGTCACTGGCAAAGGAGTGAAGCGTGCTGATTATAAACGTGTGCAAGAAATACTAGCGACAATGCCGCTGCCTTAAATACAGCCTAAACCCTCATTAAGCTGTTTTTCCGGCTTTGCCCAATTCATGCACGGTATCGACCAAAACCTTAACATGATCAGGATTAATATGTTGGTGAATGCCATGCCCCAGATTAAACACATGCCCTGTTGGGTGGCGGAAATCAGCAAGAATACTGGCGACTTGTGTACGAATGGCTTCTGGAGAGGCATATAATACGCAAGGATCCATATTTCCTTGCAAGGCTACTCGATCACCTACCCGTTCTGCTGCTTCACCTAGATTGATAGTCCAATCCAAACCTAAAGCATCGCAGCCCGTTGCCGCCATCGACTCTAACCATTGCCCACCGCCTTTGGTAAACAGAATCACAGGCACACAACGACCCTCGGCTTCCCGCTGCAAACCTTCCACAATCTGCTGCATATAGGCTAAGGAAAACTCACGATAGCTACTTGGAGTTAGAGTTCCTCCCCAAGTATCAAATATCATCACCGCTTGCGCACCCGCCGCAATTTGCGCATTCAGGTAACGGGTCACGGTTTTAGCCAACTTTTTTAATAGCAAATGTAAAGTTTTAGGATCACCGTAGAGCATACCTTTAACTTTAGCAAATTCTTTACTAGACGAGCCTTCCACCATATAAGTAGCCAAAGTCCACGGGCTACCTGCAAAGCCAATCAAGGGCACACGACCTTGCAAATCACGTCGAATCGTGCGAACTGCATCCATGACATAACGCAATTCATCCTCGGGATCAGGAATCGGCAAAGCATTAATAGCTTGGCGATCTTGTAGTGGACGCTCAAAACGCGGCCCTTCACCTTCAGAAAAATAAAGGCCTAAGCCCATTGCATCAGGAATCGTCAAAATATCCGAAAAGAGAATAGCGGCATCGAGATCAAAGCGCTCTAAAGGTTGTAGAGTCACTTCACAGGCCAGCTCTGGATTTTTGCATAAATCCATAAAGCTCCCTGCCCGCTTACGACTAGCACGATATTCTGGTAGGTAACGGCCTGCTTGACGCATAATCCAAATCGGAGTGGTATCCACAGGTTGCTTAAGTAATGCACGTAAAAAACGATCATTCTTGAGTGGAACAGCAACACTCATAGCGACACTCCTAACACAAACGGATTTAGGCGAGGAATAACCAGCGGTAGATAACTAAAATCAACCGCCTAAGCTAGTTTTGATAAGGCTACTGACTTTGCCCATGTCAGCACGGCCTTGGGCTTTAGGCTTGACCCAAGCCATCACTTTCCCCATATCTTTCACTGAAGCAGCACCCGTAGCAACGACTGCTTCAGCCACTAAAGCAGCAATTTCATCGTCACTGAGTGCTTGTGGCAGATACTCTTGAATCACATTGATTTCAAATTGCTCTTGCTCAGCTAATTCTAAACGACCTGCTTCAGTGTATTGGCGAATGGATTCACGACGTTGCTTAACCATTTTATCGAGCACAGCCAATACCGCTAGATCATCCTGTGCTTGGCGTGTATCAACTTCTTGTTGTTTAATCGCGGCTAAGACTAAGCGAATAACCCCCAAACGTGCCTTATCTTGAGCACGCATGGCTTGTTTCATTGCTTCAGTTAATTGCTCTTTTAAAGTCATCGCAAATCGCCAAAAGGGTGAGCAGTGATTAGTAGAGTCTAACGCGACGGTTTAAATCACGAGAAATACGCTTCAGATTACGCTTCACAGCCGCCGCACGCTCACGCTTACGAATCGCCGTAGGCTTCTCATAAAACTCACGGGCGCGAACTTCAGCAACAACCCCTGCTTTTTCGCAAGTACGCTTAAAGCGGCGCACCGCAATTTCAAATGGCTCAGAATCTCTTACTCTTACACTTGGCATGGACAATCAATCTCAAAATTTAAAGTATACAAATGAATCCCATCTTAGGATGGCATTTTCAGTAAATGCGCGATTATACCGGCCTAAACGCTAAATGCAAAAACTACTGGCATATTTTCACTGATTTTTTAGTTTTTTTCGATAAACTGACCATATAGAATCAATGAATGCCCTGTAATCTCAAAGCCATGTTCACGTGCAATATCCTTTTGGCGCTGCTCAATCACTTCATCGCAAAACTCCACTACACGCCCCGTACGTACACAGACCATGTGATCATGATGTTCGTCAGAGGATAACTCAAACACCGCTTGCCCACTTTCAAAATGATGGCGGGTCACTAAACCTGCGGCCTCAAACTGAGTTAAGACTCGGTACACCGTGGCTAAGCCAATATCATCACCATTATTTAATAAAGTTTTATAGATGTCTTCAGCACTCAGATGATGGTCTGCCGAATTTTCCAACAATTCGAGAATTTTTACTCGAGGCTGAGTGATTTTCAGACCAGCTCGTTTAATATCTTTTCCTTCCACTCTGCACTCTCCACGCTGAATGATCTATCATGACACTCGCTTTTCTATAGTATAAGACTAACCTACCATGAAAAAACGTCTGATCACACTGACTATTCTCGCTCTGCTACTCTCAGGCTGCAGCTTATACCGCATGAATATTCAGCAAGGTAATTTAATTACACAAGAAGAATTATCCCAATTACGTCCGGGCATGAACCAAGCTCAAGTCCAAGATATTTTAGGGACACCCCTGCTCAAGGACGATTTCCGACAAAATCGCTGGGATTATGTATTTTATCTAAAAGAAGGCAATAAAGAAGCGAAGCGCAGTGGTATTACTGTCTTTTTTAATCAAGCAGGGCAAGTGACTGAGATTAAGCAAGATAAACCAACAAGCTAGCCCAGAATTGCTGCCCCTTCCACCGCAGAAGGGGCAAGCTACTCTCGTGCTATGCTTCACCACTACCCTTTTTCATCTTTTTACCTTCAGCAGCACGCTGCTTACGTACTTCTTTCGGATCAGCTAATAAAGGACGATAAATCTCAATCCGATCTTTAGCCCGCAATACCGTATCAAGTGAGCTTAACTTGCCAAAAATCCCTACATCAAGCTTATCTAAAACCAGTTCTGTATAATGTTCAAGGATACCACTGGCTAAAATAGCCTCTTTAAGCGTCGCTCCCAAAGGTACTAAGGCTTTAAATAATAATTGCTCATGAGCGAGCGGATACACCACTTCAATGGGAATTAACGCTGGATCAGCCATAGACTTGCTTCGCCCGTGTGACAAAGGAATCTACCAAGGTATTCGCCACCTGATTAAAAATCGAGCCAATCGCCAAGCTCACCAGTTTGTTAGAAAACTCAAAGTCTAAATCCAGAGAAACTTTACACGCCCCCGGTTTAAGCTCATCGAAGCGCCAAAAACCATGCAAATGCTTAAACGGGCCATCAACTAAGCTCATTTCTATCAGCTTGTTCTTTTGCATCCGATTTAAAGTCGTAAAGCTTTTATTCAATGCACCTTTGGCGATTTCAATCGAGGCTTTGACTTCATCAGAGTCACGATCCAGCTCGACAGCACTTCGACACCAAGGTAGAAACTGAGGGTAATCACGAATCGCATCCACCAACACAAACATTTGTTCGGCCGAATACGGGACTAAAGCGCTTCGATTAATATGCGCCATGCAATCTTCCTTTCGTTAGGGCTTAAGACTCCAGCGAGCAAACGTTCATATTCGTGGGAGAACGCGCTATCATCTGACAGTTCCGCCACTATTGTAATTCAAATGACTAAGCAAAAGAAAAAATCTGCTCCGGGTGATAAAACCATCGCGCTGAATAAAACAGCACGCTTTGAGTATTATATTGAAGACACTTATGAAGCTGGCCTTGTACTACAGGGTTGGGAGGTGAAAAGCCTGCGGGATGGGCGCATTCAACTTAAAGAGAGCTTCATCCAATTTAATAAAGGCGAGGCTTTTCTATTCAATGCCTTAATCACGCCGATGTTGTCCGCTTCAACGCATATCATCCCAGAGTCTAAGCGAACTCGTAAATTGCTCTTGCACGCCCATCAAATTAGCCGCTTACTGATTGATGTTGATCGCAAAGGTTATACCGTGGTTCCCACAGCGATGTATTGGAAGAATAATCGCGTTAAGCTCGAAATTGGTCTTGGCAAGGGCAAACAATTGCATGATAAGCGTTCCACTGAGAAGGAACGTGATTGGAATCGAGAAAAAGCTCGGGTTATGAAGAAATAAACGCATGACTCAGCTACTTGATCAAATTTGTATTGTCATGATCCAAACCTCGCATCCGGGAAATATCGGTTCAGCCGCACGCGCCATGAAAACGATGGGAATCCATGACTTACGCTTAGTCAATCCGACTCGCTTTCACTCACCAGAAACCAAAGCCTTAGCTTCTGGTGCTGATGATATTTTAGCAAATGCGCGCTTATGTACGACACTACATGAAGCGCTTGCAGACTGCCATTATGTGATCGGCACGAGTGCACGCTCAGAACGTAGCTTACGCTGGCCACAACTGGATGCGCGTGAATGTGGAACTTGGGTTGCTACCCACTTGCCCCAACAAAAAATCGCCTTAGTCTTTGGGCGTGAACGGACGGGGTTAACCAATGAAGAACTGGAGCATTGCCAAGCTCTAGTGCATATCCCCATGGCTTTTGATTTCTTTTCTTTGAATATTGCGGCGGCAATTCAGATCATTTGCTATGAATGCATGATGGCAACACGACAAATTACACAAACTCCCCTGCCAACACATGAGCTAGCCGAAGAACCCGCTACTGCAGCGGCGATGGAGAGTTTCTTCACTCATTTGGAAACGACTTTAATCGAAGTGGACTATCTTAATCCCGAAAATCCACGGTTATTGATGCGCCGCTTACGGCGTTTATTTGGCCGAATTAACCCAACACAAAGCGAAGTAAATATCCTGCGCGGCATGCTTTCTGCCTTTCAGGGTAGAAAATTCATCCGTCGATCAAATTCATGAATTAAATACTTGCACCCTAAAGAAAGATCGAATAGTATACGCAACTTCAACGCCGGTATAGCTCAGCTGGTAGAGCAACTGACTTGTAATCAGTAGGTCCTCAGTTCGATTCCGAGTGCCGGCACCAATTTTAAAGTCTTGTAAATTAATCATTTACAGGGCTTTTTGCTTTCTGGGATTTAACCAAGAATCTGCGATTTCCTGTTTATCTATACCCTGATCTATACCTTTTGTGTTTCATAGGGCATTTAGAAAGTACAGAAAATAAATATTCAGGCACTCATACCAGTACCTAAAAACCAGCAACCACTTGGACATAAGAATGGCTCAATCGTAGCTTTTCGCTGTAATTCTAAAAAAAATCACAACAATCACAACATTATCTTTTTATCTATCTATAATCCTTGATACATAAGGCTTAGAGCGTGTTGTGAAAAATCACAACAATTCACAACAATCACAACACGACGTTTAGACATAAAAAAACCGGAACAATGTCCGGTTAGGTTACTTACTAATCCAAACGGTTAGGCTATCAACCTGAGCAAGCGCCCTGTACTGCTACCCTTGCTATCAAAACTCTCCGTTTCAGCAACAATGCCTTTACTGATAAGCCCATCAATAGTTGCATACATTTGTTGCCCTATGGCTGATTTCGGTGTGATTTCACTCCAAGGCTTAGCTTGGTACTTGGCTTGCCTTATTTGGCGACGAGTACATTTACCACTCCACTTACCGATATACTCAATCAACGAATCCTCGTAAGCGTTTGTCCCAATAGCACCCATCGTTACCAGCAAGCGATAGATGTATTCCAAATAGTCGCGCATCATATTAATAGCAGCGATAACCCATTGATCGGGTATGAGTCCTGCCCGATGTTCATCAAGCAACGCTAACAAGGTCGCAATTTTCATGATGTGCATATCGGGCTTGCCTGCCATGCTTCGCAAGGTTAAAGTGCTGTACTTCCCACCATCACCTAAATGCGGCTCTATTTCATTGCGGAACTCTTCGATCATCCACCATGCTTTCTCAGACATCCGGTAACTGGGTAATTCATCAAATTCAAGGGGTTGCTGTAATGCAGTGTTAGCAAGGTCTTTAACAATGCGGTTATAAGTATTCTGTACATATTCTTGAGGATAGAACTTTTTATGATGGTCGCGAGTCCCTAGCAGCGTTGCTTCATTCAGCATCAGGAAGCGTTCAGCAAAACCTGAACCCTCTGATCTTTGCAGAATCGTATTAATAGCGCCCTCTTGAGCAAAGCAAGTTACCGCCCCCACGACTAAGCCATGATAGCCGTTTCTGCTGGCACGCATAGAATGATGATAGTCCCCATTAAAGCCCAATAGCATCAAGTCATTATCGGTTTTGACATCTTTGCTAAATGATGCGCCCGTTATGGTATTCACTAATCCTTGCTCAGCACTGGCTAACGCAAAGTAACCCTGAGTATCATTCAACTTTTCATCGAGTGCAGCCGTGCTAGAGTTCGTTACAAAAAAGCCTTGTGGAAAAGGGTCAGCAAATGCTTCGTTCTGCTCTTTTTCTTTTTTCCACGCTTTTACGGCTTCCTTCATGGCCTGTTGAATAGGATGCTGAAACGCTTTCAAACATCGGCTTTTGCTAGTCGCAGATGGATTACAAGGCGCTACATACTCACCCAATGGTAACAGCTCACCATTAGGGTACTGCACCGCATAAGCACGACAAGCCACACTAGACACAAACACCCAGCCCCACCAATAAAACGGAATTCACAGGTAGCCAACACATTTTGGCGACATCCTGAACATAGGTTTTAAAGTTGCAGTCGGGGATATGTTGCATCAGATCAAGCGGGTAGCCTGACTCTAATTCAGGATCAGGTGGTTTCGTGGTGCGCTTGGCAGCGTTAGGAAAAGTAATGACTGTATCGCCTAATCCTGCTGATTTTAAGGTGTCCATGATTTATAATCTCTGCGTCAATGATCTATAAAGCCCGGTTTAGAGTGAAGTTCTAGCCGGTTTTTTTATTTCTAGACTGGTTAATCGTTCCGCTTCCTCTCGATTGAATCCACCGTCATATTCGATAATCGCTGCCCGTTCCTCCCATGCGTCTAGTTGGTCAACATGCCAATCATTCCAGTCGGCTGCATGGCTTGTTGGGGGTGTAATCCATGCGCCGCCAATCGCTTCAGCCGCTTTTGAGGCGTAATACAATCCCGGATTTTTGATAGCCAGCCCTTGAACCGTAATGCTGCTTTCAAGGTCGTTATCGACTGCAAAAATAATCTGTGCATCGGGATACTGTTGTCGCGCCCACTGCCCTACCTGCATTAAGTTGGTAGTGGATAGCGCCATAATGACAGAGTTCATGGTGCGAACATGCACGGATACAGCAGTAGCATAACCTTCAACAATATAGACCCGGTTCGCTACTTCACCTTGCGTTAAATCGCCCCCAATCCAACATAAGCCCCCTGCTAATTTTCCCCGTACTAATTTAAAACCGCCGGATGTTATTTGCTGTATCCCCTGTAATTCGCCTGTAACCGCGTTATAAATGGGGATGAGCAAATCATCTGGGTTGATGTATTGGGCTTTGCTAGTGTGCGTAGCGGCCTTAATCAGATAGCTTTTGCTGGCTTGCTTAGCCACTAATGCAGGAATGCGCTTGATTAATAAATAAGGGTGCGTATTCCTAGCAGGGACTCCCCTGTTCCAAATGGTTTTTAATACCTGCAGCTCTTGCGCTTTATCTTGTTGCAACACCTTTTCACGTTGAGCCTGTTCCTGTTGTGCACGAAGCCGCCGCTCTTGGTATTCGGCATCATCCAGCCGATCTTGCTCGCCCCACTCTTTCCATACGAAGACTTCATCGGTTTTGCAGTTGCGGTAGCGAATCAGTAAACCTTTAGCCACCTGTAAACCTACATAGCCAATTTTATCCGCGCCCTTGCCATCCGTTCTTTTTCCATTGTGCCATTGCCCATCTAAGATAGGATGCTGTATAGCTAATCCCGTGTGCTGCATCATGTGCTCTTGGAAGGTTTGCATCAGGCTACTTGCTCCTGTTTAGTCGGTAGATTACCTAACCATTCATCAATTTCTGATTCAACCCAATACACGCGCCCACCATGGACGCGCCGAAGTGGAAACTTACCCTCCTTCTCTAAATTCCAAAGCGTGCTACGTGCTAATTTAATTTTTTCATTGCGTAATTCTTGGTAGGTTAGTAAGCGGGTTTTATTACTCATTGATGTGCACCTATCGGACATTGTTTTAACAAGTCCCCAGCATACGTCAGCGTTCATAATTGCTTTTTTCATGGGATTTTATGGAAAATCAGCATACTGATTAATACCCGTATCAAGCTTCAACCTAGACACGGGCAATCTATTACTAAACTTGCAGTAACTGTTTAACCTCTACATCAATATCCGCCTTCAAGGACAATTCTGCGACTTGGTGGAGACTACCAAAGGCATTAATACTATCCATCAATTCGGCCTCTTCCTTGTTGGTGATCCAATAACCATCTAACCAGTAGTAAATGGCTTGGGTCATGGGTGCAGTGTTATGCGTGTTTAAGCCATCCATAAGTATTTCTTGCCTCCGTTGGTGTAGTTGGGGTTTTCGATCATCAAGCCCTCTTTCATCGCACGAGCAAAAAAAGCTTTTTGCATGTTGCTGATACGAGTACGGTCATGGGTACGGCTACCCGTTTCCTTGTTGCTAATCCGTTTTTGAATCCATGTCCAAGTTGGCTCTACGGATGGTTTGCACTGCTTCGCATTAACTGCCTTGAGCCATTCGCCATACAAACCACTATCACCCTTAGCTAAGGGTTCTCTAAGGGTTGCTGAAGTGGTTTCGTTTAAAGCGCTTTCTTGACCCTTAGCTAAGGGTTCTCTAAGGGTTTCAGAGTCGCTCAAAGCAGGACTAGCCCATGTATCCCGCTGCGCTTTAAAGCCTCCAAAATCAGGCAAGGGATGGAGTTCTTCCTGAGTGCCTAAGGAGGGTTTCGGTAGAGTTGACTTAGCGACCGCTGGAAAGGTGAAACCTATCGGATGATGTGCCTTGGTTTCCGGTTCGGCCTGCTGGTACTTGAACAACACTGGCTTAGTTTCAGTGTAAGCCGTGCTCGTGGAAGGCAACCCAAAACCAATCGGCTGCTTAGTCGGCTCTGTCATTGGATACATAGGGGCAGATGCAGGGGGCAAGGTCGGTTCAGGCTGCGCACTATATTTAGCAATCCCTAACTCCAAATCCTCAATGGCTCGCATGGATGCGCCGTGGCTTTTACTCAGGAAGTGGTGCAGGATTTCAAAGCAGACGGCCACAAACAGGGTAATGAGTACCACGGCTGTTTTTAAATAGTCCTTATAATCGCCCGATTCACCCGCTATGAACCGTGCAAGCGTGAGGATCACTGGATTATAAGACTGAGCTTTGAGTTCGTCTTGGCGCTCATATTTGAGCTTATCGCGCTCGATGTTCGCAGTTGCTTGCGCTTGATTCGCGGATTGCTCTGAACTACGCAAAGCAGTTACCTTGGCGCGATCCCCGTTACAGTGCTTTTCTTTACCTAGCTTTAGATTTTCCTCACAACGAGCTAGCTTTTGCTCAGCATTAGCGATGGAAGTAATCAAGCCGCTGTTCACTGTACTTAGGCTGCTGCCTTCATTGATGAGGGTCGCTTGATAGGCACTGTTGCGTTCTAGGAGTACGCTGGCCTTCACGTCCTGATTCGCTGAACTCGAAAAGAACTCGGCAAACAGGGCAAACCCAATAACCGTACTCACCACTAAAGCCACACTGCCAAAGAAGCCAAAATGTAGATAGGCATGGTGTTTGACCCACGAGAGGAAGAGTGCCATCAAGACCACAATCGCCACCGTAAAGACAAAGCCGAAGATGGAAGCTGCATCCTTAAAGTAAGCACTCCATGACAGTGCATCGCCTAAGTAAAGGTGCTGATTGAACAGTAGGTACAGTAAGAAAGTAAGTAAGAAACCCAATTTCAACAGCAGCAAGCCACGCTGCTCATGCTTTTGATGCTGGTCTAGCTGGCGCTGCATAATGTCGAGTTGTGTGTTTTTCACTGACATGATGCCCCTCCTAAATCAGCAACGCATTGAGCAAAGCACTGAAGAGCGCCAAGAAACCGAAGCCTTGGTGCAGGTCAAATAGCCATAGCACAAATAGCATACTGAATAGGCACAAGGGCAGGTGTAGGCCTGCGAAGAGGACGGCGGCTAATAGGCCAAAGGTATCCGCAATCATTAGGACTTTGAAGCTAGCCCATGCAAACGCACCGAAGGCGGTGAGTTTGACCAGCAAGGGGAGCTGAGTGGATAAACTGTGGTTCATGCTTGACCCTCCTGATTTTCTGCCTTCTCAAGCTTGAATATGCGCGTCTTTGGAACTAATCGCATTTCACAAGCGTGGGTCATCCTGCAGGAACAAGTCACAAAAAAATGCACCCATTCAAGGCTCTTAACTTCTGCTTTTGAATTAACTCTAGCGCCACAATAAGGGCAATCGGTCGCCACTTGAATAAGAATAGAAGGTGTCGTTCTCATGCTTGCCCCTCCAAGTAAGTCACACTAGATTCAAACTTATTTGCTAGGTCTACAATCCGTTGCGCTCGTCGAATCGACATATCAGAAAATGTAACCATATCCCCCGTATCCATATCTAAAATGCCACCCCCGATAGGTAACGCCTCCTGCTCCGTTGACCACATAAAAATAGCTTTCGTGATTGCCACCAGCTCAAAAGCAGCATCACGAATATCATTCTCTACGAGATCACTAATGGGTTTAGGTAAGTAAGCGCGCTGATTCTTTGGCTCTTTGCTTAGTAGCTCAATGGCTGCGGCTAGTTTTGCGGGCGTGGCTTTACGCAGTGCTTCATGGAAAAGTGCATCTTGGTGAGAGTCGGAAGGTGAATTTAGGGTTTTGTCTGTGTTAGCATTCATGTTGCTAGTTCCTTTCAAATTAAATAGTTGTCGGTATTTAGCAAGGTTGCTTAGGTGATCAGATACCTAAACAGCCCTTAAAAGGTCGGCCTTTGGGTTGGCCTTTTTCGTTTATGCAGCCTCACTTGGTTTGTGTTCTTCTGCCTCCTTGGTTTCCCTCAAAATGCGGACTAATTCCGCGTTCATGCTTCGATCATTACGCCGTGCTCGTTCGGTTAGCCATTGATGAATATCTGACGGAAAACGTACTTGCGTTCTAGTTTCTTGTGATTGATTCATGTCACTACCTTATAACTAAAATACATCTATATCACTATAGCAGTGACAAAATAAGTTCGCTACTAAAATAGTGTTAGAATCTTGCAGTAAAACATTAACAAGGCCACTTATGGGTAAGCAGGACAACTTCTTTAGAACTCAAATACGCATTCCTTCAGATATTTATGAAGCTATCAAGGAAGCTGCTGAAGAAAGCGGGAGAAGTATCAATGCTGAAATGGTTCACTTAATGGCAACTGCTTTAAATATGCGGGAACCAGAAAACGAACTAACAGAAATGCGAATAATAGAACTGATACGAAACGAACTAGCCAAAGCAGGCAAAGGGTAAACACCTGATCTTTTATAGGTCGTTCAACATTAATGAAAAAGGTAGCACCAGATGGAACAGCACGACCCTTTGGAGACTCTGATTTCGAGCTTATCGCCTCTCAGTCCCGAGGAGCAAGAGCGACGCAGGCAGGGTGCTCTACGCTTAAGAGAGCGGTTGTTAGTGCTTCCATTCTATCAGGACAAGGACAAGCGGCTTGGAATGCAATATTGGGAAACTTTATACGGCAGTCAGGTCAACAGCTAACCACTGACGAGCCTAAACTTCATGATAATATTAGAAAATTACTCATCCAAACACATATCAATCATTATTCCTGTATAGCTACATACGCCATCGATATTACTGCTAATAACTATAAAAATAGCTAATATAAAAAATGCACCTATGATAGTGTTTAATATAGTATTTTCGGTGTTTAGGCTTTCAATTGGATTTATAGCACCAGCCGTATAGCTAGCTAATAAAAATCCTAGCCCCACCCAAACACTTACTGTTAAAAGATATATAAATATGGCTAATGGAACACATAGCACCACTACAAATAAATAATTCATGTTTAAAAAACGACTATACTTATCTTTCTGGTAAATAAGCATTACAACTAAAAAGAATATCAGTAGCGCGCCATACTCATTATTCATCGGGATTTCCTTACTGGCCAGTTGTATACGGCCTAATTACCTTGTCACTACATTGACCAATTTTTTTGCTAAGTCCATAAATTATCAAGCAATCAAAATCATACTGTATTATGGGTCAGCCATTCTGCATCCATATATTTGAACCACGAAGACAGTTAAATATCGCTGTTTAGATCGCCTAATGTTGTTGAGTAAAAACATATTCCGAACTCCAAAAAACAACCTATGTATTAGCTAAGAAGCTAAGAACTTTAGGATATGGAGTAGTATTACCAGAAATTATTGAATACGATATAATAGACCTCTTTCATAAATCAATTTTTAGCCAATTCAAAGTTATAAATGCCCGCCATTAAGTTAAAGCGCAACCCCAATCGTTGACGCCAATTCCGATACCGTGAGGCGAGTATCCGAAAGCGCTTCAACCGCGCAAAGACATGCTCTACCCGAACCCGCCGTCGACGTAAGACTCGCTCAATGGCTTTCCACAGGGGAGGTTGCTTCTGCGCATGC
>JBJOOT010000044.1:0-21896 GCA_046051185.1 Pseudomonadota bacterium
TATTTGGCGCTGCGCTAACTCCGCTAAAACAGGATCAGCATCGCCGGGGTCGACAATGACAGCAAACTTACGTTCTTCGTTTGTAATCAGCCAAATATAATTATCGGCAAAGGCTGGTATATTAATCACTTGAATCATCGTTCTGTTACCTCGCTGGCTGTTGCATTCTTTGAGTTTTCACTAGAATGACGCTCCCCCAGTTTCTATACTCGCATCTGTGTAATTTTACTAGTAAATAGAGTGTAATGGTTTTTTTTTCAAGATTTCAGTGATGATTTGATTAGGAGTTCAGCAATGCAGCAAGGCCAGTTATATATCGTTTCCGCTCCTTCAGGGGCGGGGAAAACCAGCCTTTTGAGCCAACTTCGTCAGCAATTGAAGTATGTCACGGTTTCTGTATCCCACACGACCCGCCCGCCTCGTTCTGGGGAAATCGAAGGTGAGCATTATCAATTTGTAAGTGTCGCGGCATTTAAACAAGCAATTCAAGAAGAATTATTTTTAGAGTATGCACAAGTTTTTGACAACTACTATGGGACATCTAAAGCCAGCATCGCCGCCCTTTTAAACACCGGCAAGGATGTGATTTTAGAAATTGACTGGCAAGGTGCACAACAGGTACGCAAACAAACCCAAGATGTGATCAGTATTTTCATCCTACCCCCAAGCCAAGCCGCCCTTGAAGAACGCCTACGTCAGCGTCAACAAGATAGCGAAGACATCATTCAACGGCGGATGCGTGAAGCCCGTAATGAAATCTCACATTATCCTGAATACGACTATGTGATTATTAATGACCATTTTGCGGACGCTTTAGCCGATTTATTGGCAATCTTTCGCAGTGAACGCTTACGCCTCCCCCGTCAGCGCCAAGCACATGCCGAACTCCTTAATGCTTTAGTCAACTGATTGCCTCATTACAGCACTTGCACACTGTATTGCAAGACGACTTGCTGCTTGGCTTCAAGTTGATCAAGCTCAGTGTGTAGCACTGATTCACCCGTCGGCAGTTCTAGCAACTGCCCTGCTGGCAAAGCTATAGAGCCAACAGCAACACTTAAATGGTTTTTCAAGAAAGTGCTTGTAGGAATTGGCAAATTGATTTTCACCTTTTCGGCAGGGGTATTGCCTAGATTAGTGAGTTTCAGTTGATAACGAATACACTCCCCCGGCTCCACAGTCGTCGTACTGACTTGTTGATGCCCTTGGCAATCAATATCTAGTGTTTGGCTTAGCTCTAATTGTAACTCCGGCTGAGCCATAGCCTCATAGCTTGCTATACATAGCAATAAACCACCTAAAATCGGTTTCAACATAAGTAGCCTCCCATTCAACAGCATGAAGGCTAGCATGCAAAGAAACTTCAGCGTCGGATAGCACCCACTGGATTAGCTGCTATAAATCACAGCTAAGCTTGAATAGTTTAAGTTTATAGTAGTCTATTTAGGTGGTTTACGAGCCACAGGGGCTTTTTTAGTAGAATTTGATGGTTTACGTGGTTTGCTATAGGGATTAGTGACAGATGGCCTAGCTTGCTGCTTTACAGCAGGGCGATACGCAGCAGGTCGTGTATGTTCAGCCGACGCCGGCTCTTCAAAGCTCAAACCCACTGATTCGTATAAACGACGCAGAGTTTTCACATCCAACTCTTCATACTGACCACCGCGCAAAGAACGCGGCAAGCTTAGAAAACCATAACGAACACGAATTAAACGGCTTACTTTAACGCCTTGCGATTCCCACAAGCGGCGAACTTCACGATTCCGCCCTTCTGCAAGAACGACATGATACCAATGATTTGCACCTTCGCCGCCCCCTTCGAGAATCCTTAGAAACTGCGCCGAACCATCCTCAAGCTGCACACCTGTTTGCAAGCGTTGTAACATTTCTGCATCGACCTCGCCTAATATACGAGTCGCATATTCACGTTCAACTTCAGAGGAGGGGTGCATCAATTTATTAGCTAAATCACCATCGGTAGTAAACAGCAATAGGCCATCGGTATTCACATCCAAACGCCCAATCATAATCCAACGCCCTTGGCGTAAATGGGGCAAATTATCAAAAACGGTAGGTCGCCCCTCAGGATCATGGCGCGTACACATTTCCCCTGCTTTTTTGTGATACATCAAGACTTTAGGGGTTGCACGTAGCTTGGATTCTAAATGCAGGGTTTTCCCCCGCAAAATAACTTTATCCTGCTCGCTGATTGGCTGGCCTAACTCCGCAAGCTTACCATTTACTAAAATATCACCGGCTTCAATCCAGCGTTCAATTTCACGGCGTGAACCATAACCTGCACGGGAGAGCAGCTTCTGAATACGTTCTTTCATCCCAAATACCTTTACACTCCAGCCGCGCTGGTCATAAAAATACTATTATGACATAAGCACGCACCGAAAGATCGCTCAGGTTCACTTATGGATGCCGTTACTCAAGGTGTAGATTATGCTAACAAACAAGCTCAAGGTGGTTTGCAGAAACAGAGTCATTTAAGAGCCGTTTAAAAACCGTTTAAACGTTAACACTTACATTGTTGAGAACGTAACTGACATCATCCGCACTGGTTTGTCGGTCATGCCCAAAAAGAATAAACTCTGGAAAACCGCTTCTTGGGTTATAGAGAGCATCAACCCGTTCACCATTCGCATCTGCTTGGCGGATATTGGCAAACATCTGTTCAATGGTTGGTAATGAGCTTAAAACCTCAACACCCACTGCTGTACCATTCGTGTAAGTGGCAGCGCTCACTTGGCCATTCCTAACCGTGACATTAATAGCCGCTTGGTTTTGGCCTGCACTACGCTCTTTTAGAGTAAATGAATAATCATTCCCTGCCAGATAATCTTCCCATTTTGCTAAATTAGCATTCATTTCATTGATCGAAACATTGCTGGTCAGATCATTATCATTTTCTAAGTTAT
Organism: Pseudomonadota bacterium; assembly: GCA_046051185.1. GTDB lineage: Bacteria > Pseudomonadota > Gammaproteobacteria > Thiotrichales > Thiotrichaceae > Thiolinea. Next base: position 2,925 of record JBJOOT010000044.1, read on the forward strand.
TGCTAGCATTTGTAGTAGGCGTTTGATTAATCTGCCCTGTCAATAATTGCGTTAACTGACTGACTTGATTTGCAACTGGCACACTTGCTTGTTGGGCAGAGCCAGTACTCGCTTTGAATTTATTAATGAGGCCGTCGAATAAACAGCTACTTAAGTTTGCCGTATTTGCGCTAGTAGTCGCACTCGTAAAGCTCGTGTTTGCAGCATTGTTTTGCACTGCGGCTGTATTTGGGTTCGCAAGTGCCGATAAAGGCTGTAAAACCGGCGACAACGATACAACTACCATGAGTCTATTCTCCTTTAAAAAATTAAACGGGCTAATGCTCTAGCACTAACCCAACTCTAAATCCTTGATGGTATAGCTAATTTCTTCATCAGCTATCATGAAGCTTTGGTCAATATAAACAGAACTTGGATAACCTAACTGCGGGTCATAACTGGCATCAATCCGCTCAGCACCGCTTAAATAAGCATCTTGTAATTGGTCAAAACGCTCATTCATGGTTAACAAGCCATCACGAATATAATTCGGTACAGCCTCGCCTGTATCCGCATAAGTTGCATCCACAATCTTGCCATTCTGCTCAGTAATATTCATAGGACGGGTATAATCAGGTGGGCAGAAACAGCTATTTTGTGCAGTGTAAGAGACGCTTTGCCCATTACTGGTAGCTGCATCCCATTTAGCACGGCTATCGACTAATTCGGGTGGTAACTGAGTGTTGCCATTCAGTTGATCAATATCTTTTTGCGTTAAAGTGTGGCGCGTAATTTCCCCCCCCGTGATACCGCCGGACACAATGACCACATCACCAGCACTTAAGGTTTTATCACGTTGCCGATCTAATACTTTCAAACTAATCGCTTCATTACTAAAACCTAAAAGATTTTTTAATCCCGCCTCTTGTTCGCTCGTCAGTGGTAATGTAGGAGTACGATCTGGCCTAGTTTGCCCACCTTTTGGCAACAGGCTCAGTAGTTGTTGCACTAAGGTCATAATTCCATGATTTACTTCTTTTGAATCACTAAGCCCATTGTTCAAGAATAAACTGTTCTTATTCGCTGTTGTTTGTTGAAGAGCATGGCTTGCCTGAGTAGGTGAATAAGTACTGACACCACGGCTATAATCATTATTAATCATTTAATTTATCCTCAAGCTAATCAGCTTAATCCATCCGTTATCTTTTTCGAGAATGCCCCGAAGTACAGGCCTTTGCACATCATTTTCAGGATAAAAGCGAGTTTTTCTGAGAATAGGGGTAGTAGCTGAGCTAAGTTCATCCATCAATCCAGAATGAATCCACCTAGGACATTGCTTGCAAATTACCTTATAAATTACGCACCAGATGCTGCTGCAAACAATCGGAGTCGAGCACAAAGAACAGCTATAATGAGCCTATTAATAGCGAGGAAAAGGCGGCTTGCTCATGAGTGTTACTAACAATGAATCCACTGAACCCACTGCATCCATTCAAGCTACTAAATTAGCCTTTATTCTTCCGCCGCAAACCCAGCGTAGCCTATTAACTTATGAGACTAAATTAGCCTTACCACGCGTCTTAGCGAGTCATTCACGCGCCACGAGCAGCGGGCGCAATGTTTTTATGAATGAGGCAGCGGTTCAAGTTAAAGCGGTATTTGATCTCAGCCAAGGTGGGCGCTCAACGGATACTAATAGCCCCCTAGAAACCTTTGCCAGCGAGCAATTAATGGTGCTAGAAGCTCAGGATGGCAGTCTAGTGATTATGGGGCTGATAAGCTGCAAGCAGAATTACAACGCCTGTATCCTAACGAGCTTAAAGTCGGTGAGCCATTAGATCTCAAAGTCCTTAAGGATCATCAGGCCAAAGGCCGTGGTTTAGACAGTTGGATTTGGTCTAAGCTTTCGATCCTGAATTTAACGCCGGATAGTTTTATTCGTGCCGCCCAAGAGCACGCCTTAGACTGGTTAGAAGCCAAACTCGGCAAACGCTTTGAGGATTTAGCGTATGCCCAAGCTTCATGGGTGGGTGCTAAAGCCTTAATGGAGGTGATTGAAGCCAAGCTTGAAGGTGAGCCGGGCTTATACCGTTGGACTAACAAACAAATCCAAGTTACCGATCGTGTCACTCCTGAAGATCAAGAACTTGCCAGTGCTGCCAAAAATCAAGATCCCATCCTGCTCTTTATTCATGGTACAGGCTCAAGCACTGTGGGTAGCTTCGGGGATTTACGCAATGAAAATCAAGAAATTAGTTGGGAGCATATCAGTCGTACATTTAATAAGCGTGTGTATGGATTCGAGCATCGTACACTCTCAGCGAGTCCGTTAGATAATGCCCTCCAGCTCGCTAAAATACTGCCCAAAGGCTGCCGACTTTCATTGGTGACACATTCACGAGGCGGATTAGTGGGCGATTTACTCTGCCTTGATAATTTTGAACTGGGCTTAATCGAACATTATCAGCGTCGCCCTGTCAACTTAGATGGTCAACCCGAATCCACAGAACAAGCTCGTATCCGGCAATTGATTGTTGAGCAAGAGCGCCAACAACTTATCGAATTACATGCTTTGTTATTAAAAAAGCAATTCCGAATTGACCGCTATATACGAGTCGCCTGCCCTGCGGGTGGCACAACATTAATGGCGGATAATATTGATTTATTCTTATCGAGCTTTTTGTCTTTACTGAGTTTAGGGGCAAGCTTAATACCAGTAGTGGGTGCAGTCAGTGCTTCGGTATTAAACGCTTTTCGCCGTGTTGTCTTAGAAATTGCAGCTAAACGCATCGACCCACGGTTTATTCCGGGTTTAGAAGCCATGCTGCCAGACTCTCCTTTGGCTGGCTTTCTCGCAACGGCTACTCGCTCTGACTCCATTCAGATGCTCGCCATTACGGGCAACACGGATAGTGATGAAGCCAGTATTTTAAAGCGAATAGCGATTATCTTTACTGATTGGGTGTTATTTGGCAAAACCGATAATGATTTTGTCGTTGACACACAATCTATGCGAGCAGGCTTAGCCAAACGCAATGTGAGCTATGAATACTATGCACAAGGACATCAAGTCAGTCATATTCACTATTTCCAGCGTGCCAATACGCGCCGTGCACTCTATCAATGGCTCAATACTCAAGATCCAACTCAACTCCCTGGTTTTACACGCATCCCTACCGATTGTGATCTGAAATTAGATAGCATTCATACAGTAGAGACTGATCCTACCAAGGCCAAGCCACGTACTCGACCTGCTAATGCTCCCTTGGTTTTTTATTTACCTGACTTAATGGGGACGCATTTAGCGATTTGCCCACCCAATCAAGGTAAAGGCGATCGGATTTGGTTCGACCCTTTTAATTTAGCGGCAGGGGGGATGAGTAGCTTAGAAATCAGTAAACGTAATGTTCGTCCTGATGGTTTATTTCAGCGTTATTATGGCGAGCTACAAGCATATTTAGAAAAAACCTATGAGGTCATTCCTTGCCCCTATGATTGGCGCTTAGACTTGGATCTGTTAGCACAACAATTGGGCGAGCTGATCGACTATCAATTACAAGCTTTAGACCAAAAAAATCAGCAACTCCGCCCTGTGAATATCCTCGCACATGGGATGGGCGGTTTGATCATGCGTCTATTGATGATACCTCGACCAGATGGGCAGCCCTCTATTTGGGAAAAAATCGCTAAACGCCCGAATAGTTATTTCATTATGTTAGGCACCCCCAATCAGGGGTCACATACCATTTTAGAGAATTTGCTCGGTAAAGGTCGTGCTGTGCGGCAATTGGCTAGTCTAGACTTTCAGCATAATCTGCAAGAGATCTTAGACATTATTGTTAAGTTTGATGGCCTTCTAGCTTTATTGCCTATGGAGAGTAAAGCAGATGCCAACACACCCGCACTGGATTATTTTGAAGCTAAAACTTGGAAAAAATTACAGGCTCTCAATCGAGATCGTTGGTTTGCAGGGGGTGAAGCCTTTGGCGCTTTACCTGATAAAGCACAGTTACAACAAGCAAAAAAGCTGCGCGAACTTTTAACTCAGCAAGAAGCACAAGGTCTTCCGCATGCTGAGCGTTTGGTTTACGTGTTCGGCTATGATCTACATACGCCACAAGGCTTGAGCATTGAGAATAATCGCCTTGCCTTACAAGCGACCACTGAAGGGGATGGCTCAATTACTTGGGCAGCGGGTTATTTAAAAGGTTTAGCCGCGACCCAATATTGGTATATGCCGGTGAGTCATGCAAATCTAACCAATACCCGTCACTATTTCCCCGCCCTAGCAGAGCTATTGCAAACCGGCAATACCCAAGCTTTAGAACAAAACCCACCACGCCAACGGAGTACGATTAATCGGAGTTATCGTTATGAGGCAGGGCCGATTTTACATTCAGGGGCTGAAGAAGTTGCTTTAGCTTTTTTTGGTGATCGCCCACAACGAGAACCGATCGCAGAAACCACACAAACTTTACAGGTCGCAGTACGAGCCATGGATTTGCGCTTTGTGCAACAGCCGATTATCTGTGGTCATTATCAAGCCGATGCCATTGCCAGTGCTGAACGGATTATTGATAAATATTTATTACAAGGTGCTTTAAGCCAACGTGAGCGTTTAGGCATTTATGCAGGCCCTGTCAGTACCAGTACGATTATTCTGCGGCCACGTAGTACAGAAGATTTACACCGTCATACCTGTCGAGGCGCTATTATCGTCGGCTTAGGTGAATGGAATCAAATCAGCGCCCAGAAGATTACGGATACGGTGCGAGATGGGGTGCTCAATTACTTACTCACCGCCCCCTTAAATCCACAGCTTGAAAGCTCACAAACTGAAGAGTTAGGCTTAAATAGCTTGCTGATTGGTTATAACTCGACCACACATATTACCGTCGAAGCTTCGATTGAAGCCATTGTGCGTGGAATCTGCGAGGCTAATCAACAGTATCGCTATAATTGCGAGGATCAACCGAAGCGCTCCATTGCTAAACTCGATTTCATTGAATTTTATCTAGATACCGCGATTACCGCCGCCTATGTAGTGCGTGACTTACCAAGGCGCTTAGAAACTGACCTAAAACGTTTAGAAGCTCGCCTTATACCCGCTAATGAATTAATAGCCCCGCGCTATCAAGGGATGCGTCATCGTTTAAGTGAACGCACGATTGGTGGTGGATATTGGCCGCGCTTAATGGTGAGCAATGCTGAGGAAGATCAAGAGCAGCGTATTTTAGATAGCACTCCCGCTGAACTACTCAAATATGTATATCTCTCTGAACGGGCGCGGGCAGAAACCGTGATTCAACAGCGTCAACCCGGTTTAATTGAAGCCTTGATTCGTGATGCAATTCGTAGCAGTGAATATAAACCAGAAATCAGCCGTACTTTATTTCAGCTGATGATTCCGTTTGATTTCAAATCAGCCGCCCGTCAAACCAGTCGTTTACTCCTAATTTTAGACAGCTATACCGCAAATTTACCTTGGGAAATGCTACAAGCGGATGAAGAGCCGTTTGCTTTACAAGTACAAATGGTGCGCCAACTCAGTTCGATACGTTTTCGTCGACGTGTCACCACCACTATTAGCAAAACAGCTTGTGTGATCGCTAATCCACTCACAAATGGGTTTTACCGCAAATTTCCTGATTATGATCCTGATCCAAACTTTCAAGAAGGTGACAAAGGTTTACCGAGCCTTGCCAGTGCAACGGACGAGGGTTTACAAGTAGCAGAATTATTAGAACGTAATGACTACAGTGTTGAACGCTGTCTACCCTCCACTGCTACCGATACGCCGCAGCAAACCGCTTTAGATGTCTTTAATATCCTGTTTAAAAAACCGTATCGGATTTTAATGATTGCCGCTCACGGCGAGGTAAATTTAAAAGGGGTAGACGGTAAATATCGCACGGGTGTCATTCTATCAGAGGGCACTCTTCTGACTGCGGCTGAAATTAGTCAGATGGAAGAAATTCCCGATTTAGTTTTCTTAAATTGTTGCCATTTAGCTACTATGACAGGTACTAAAGCTACCCCTTACAATCGTTTAGCCTATAGCATTTCGCGTGAGCTTATTGAAATGGGAGTCCGCTGTGTGATTGCAGCGGGTTGGGTAGTGGACGATGCGGCTGCTTGTACTTTCTCGACAACCTTTTTTGCAAGCTTTGTCGAAAAGAATCAAAACTTTGGTCAAGCCGTGTATGAAGCGCGGCGACAAACCCGCTTGAATCATCCGAACTTAAACACTTGGGGAGCTTATCAGGCGTATGGCGACCCTAGTTTTGTCCTAGACCCCACGAAAACACCCAAGCGTACAACCGAAGCTTATCAACTGGTTTCTGCACATGAGTTACAAGATGCGTTGGCAAGTATTGATGTCGATATGCATCACAAAGTACGAGACTATACCTTCCAAAGCCTACACGAAGAGCTTGAAGAGATCGCTGCTAATTTGACTAATACGGCTTGGTTGGCCGCCCCTGGTACACAATATCAATTAGCTCGCCTTTATGGGAATGTTTTACCCGATGGCTTTGTAGAAGCACGCAAAGCCTGCCAAGCCGCAATCGCTGAAGAAGATCGCAATGGTCAAGTCCCCATTGTCGCTTTAGAGCTGATGGCCAATTTAGAGTCGCGTCAAGCGGAAGCCCTAGCCTTAACCGCCATTGAACTTAAAGAAGATGACTCTAAGCGAGTGAAGCGCTTGGATGAGGCGATTGAACTAGCGAAAACAGCCATTGAGCGCTTACAAGGTCTATTAGCGATTACCCAATATGTGCAAATTGCCGCTGCGATTGATAGCCCCGTACAATTTAGCAGTAATACGGAGCGCTATGCACTTTTAGGTAGTGCCTACAAACGCTTAGCAATTATCTTATTGCAACAAAAACAAGCATGGCCACCGATTAAAGAGGCTTTGTTAGCGAGTATGAAGGCTTATCAAAATGCGGAAGGTATTGAGCTAGGTACAAAACTTAAAGCTTACCCTTTAATCAATCGTTTACAATTAGCCGCCATCTTGAATCAAATTCCAGAGAATTGCTCAGAGCTTTTAGATCGAGCACATGCAGCCGTTCGTCTTCAATTTGCTGAATCCAATGATTTTTTTGATGCGGCCATGAGTGCCGATATAGCGATTACGCGCCTCCTTGCTAATCCGCTTGAGCCGAGCGAAACTGATGAATACTTTATCCGACTGTATCAAGAAGCCACTCAAGAAATCGCTACCACAGTACGCCACTTCAATTCCGTGGTGCAGCAATTGCGAAACCTAGCCCAATTGATGAATTTAGCCGCCCATAGTTTGTATGCGACAAATCCATCTATGTTAGCGATTAGTCAAAAAAAGGTCGCCATTTTAGAAAAACTTGCAGTGGCTTTAGACCATCATTGACCATCATTGAAAGGAATAGAATTAGCTTGCTTACGACAGAAAAAATGTTGATAACGTGCTAAAGACCGCCACGGCTCGCGCTGTGAATAGCTACGTTCTAAGGCTAATAATTCCTCCAACGGCATACGCTTACGAATATCGACGTAAGCGTAATCATAAAAGCAGCGGACACCCGACCAAGTAATGAGATCTAAATTTAGAGCAGGCAACCAAGCTAATACTGTTTCTGGTGGCAAGGGTGAAATCGGAGCTAAACCTTCATTCCCATCACTGGCGATCCGCTGTTCATGGAGCGCCTTAAAATTACCACTCAATAAATAGCGCATTTCTCGGGCATATTGATTAAAAAACATTAAAGACAACCAACCATTGGGTTTTAACAAGGTCAAAACTTGCTCTAAAGTTGCGCGCGGCTCAGCCAACCACTCTAAAACAGCATGTAAAACAATACCATCAAAACGCTCGCTGGGGCTGGACTCAACAAGTCTTTGAATATCTACATTTTGTAATTGAATCGCGCCCGCTTGTCCGGCAGCTATAATATTTTCATGAGCCTCTACTAGCATTTCAGATGAGGGTTCAGCTAAAAGGATGGAGTGACCTTGTGCTGCCAGCCAAATTGACATTTGTCCTAAACCACCGCCTGCATCCAAAATAGACTGTGCTTGGTGGTTTAAACCTTGTTGGCACAAGTCATCTTGCACAATATGAAGACGAATTTTACCCCGAGGATCGTCACCATAAATCTTCTTTTGAAAACGCTGGGTTAAACCATCGAAGACGCGATCTTTTTTCATAAAGTGCAAGCTTTCCATCGGAGTGAATGGTCAATAGAGAATTTAAAGTGAGCTATAAGCCTATGGATAGGGTTACGCAACGGCGTAAAAAAGGCAATCGACTTATTGCACAGCGTTATTTACTACAAACCGAATTAGTCAACAATAGTGCAGGAACGCTTTATCAAGCCCGTGATCTACGTGCGAGTGATACAGCCAAGGCTGCTGTTTTAATCCATATTTTGCCCAGCAATACCTTACTACAACTCCCTCTTAAGCTGATGACGGAGCGTCTACAAGCTTTAAGTACCAAGACTGATGCAGCGGTCTTAAAGGTGATTGATAGCGGTTGGCTAAACTCAGAACCGTATTTTGTGTTAGTTAGCCCGCCGAGCTGGAGCTTATCAGCCTTACCACCGATGCTAGGGCAAAGCACTCGTTTACATGAGCAAGCTTTGCGTTTGAATCAACAGCTAACTGAACAAGGCTTAGTGACGAGTGCCTTGCCCACTTCTTTATTTTTAGTCAGTGCGGACGGCTTGGTTTATTTGCCTAGCACGGTATTAGCCCCTCGATTACAGACCTTTACTGAATCCCCTGAGCTACTGTTGCAAGCCCATCTACAAGCCAAACGCATCTCATTTAGTGCTTGGCCTTGGCTAGGACTTGGGGTCATTGGCGTTGTTGCCGCTAGCAGTGCAGGTTTATATTATCAGAATTATCTAATGACAACGCAGGCCAAGCTGTCGCCCCGTAGCGAGGCAGCGAATAGTGAAAACTTACTTGAGACTAAGTCTGAATGGGATCTTCCTCGTGCCACGATCTCAACCATTCACACAGAACGCGCCCGCCCACCTTTAGTTGCTAGCGCTCCCTCGTCATCGTTACCGCCCTTACCATCTCCTGTGGCCGCCGCTAGCCCGCCAGAACCCGTTGCTCCCATCGACTTAACCCTCACAGATACACAAATTTTACCCGACCCTGAACCGGGTGATATGCGGTTAGCTTTAGCGAATGATCCACCTAAACCACAGGCTGCACCAGTAACGTCAGTACCTGTGTCTAATAGTACGAAGACCATGCCGGATAAGAATACCCCCCCTATCAAAACCAGCTCTGAATCAGCCAAAACGCCTAAACCTGAAAAAAATACGCGCCCTAAAACGCCTACGCCTGAAAAAAAACCAATAACGAACCCTGAGCCTGAAACATCAGCAGAATTTGTCGAAGAAACTGATCCAAGCGTGAATTTACCTTCACCTGCAACGCCTTTGATTAAAGCCGTTGAACAGGCTCAATTACCTAAAGCTCAAGCCGCAACCGCAAATCCAGCCCCCCCTACAGTCACGGTAATTCCTACGCTACAACCTGTGCAAACAATCAATACTACCGCCGTTTTAGGCGTGGTTAACCCTATCGCTAAACCCATCGTTAAGCAAACTCCAGCACCCCCCATTGCTAAGCCAGTAGCTCGTCTGCCAGTCTCTGAGCGTGATCCTGAACTACTAACAGCCAATGGATTGACCAGCGATGAATTAGTGAAAAAAGCTTATCAAGCTTTACAAGCCAATCGCTTAGATGAACAAGCCAATCGAGGGGCGGTGTATTTCATCCGTTTATTAGAGCGGATTGATCATGGCAATCCACAAATTATTCGCTTAGCACGGGAAATCAGTTACCAACTCCATCAACAAGTTAGAGTCGCCTTAATTCAAGGCGATACTGAACAAGCCTCACAAAAGCTCTGGCGAGCAGGACGCATTATTAAAGAATTTAACCTCGTGCATCTGAATCCTGCTCAGGAAATTCTGGAGCATAAGTTGGCTGAGTAAGACGCTTCCGCTCATGTTTACGCCGTAAGCGAGGGGGCAAATTATTATTATCATAGCGAATGGCATAACCAAAGATATAGGTGGAAACCGGTACACCCAAAATTAAACCCCAGATATGGAAAAGTTTGCCACCAACCGTAAGAATAATTAGCACAATTACAGGATTAATACGTAGACGCGCCCCATAGATTAAGGGATTAAGTGCATATCCCTCAACTAAATGAACAAAAATAATCATCAGAATCGAGAGCATCACTAAATGCGCCCCGCCTGTATTCAGCGCAATTAAGCAGATCGGAATGGAGCTAATAAATACTCCAGCGACAGGAATGAAGCTACAAACAAAGACAATCACCGAGAGAAAAGCCATCTGTTCACTCATGCCCAAAAGCGATAAACCAATCCCTGTCAAGAGAGTATTCACACAGGCAATAAAGAATTGAGCTTGCATCGTTTGCCCTAAAACCCGCCCAAACTGCTTAATATTGTCCGCCACCTCCACATAAATAAACCGTAAGCGCGTATTTTCTAAATCACGCACACTCGCGGCTAAATGCGGCATATCTAAAACAATCAAGAAAGAGAATAAAAAGGCTAATAAGAAAGTCGTCAACATAGTAATCGCTTGTCGACTGATATTCGCTAATTGATCAAGAGCCACTCGTGCTAACTCTCGACCATCAGCCGCCTTACCTGTACCAGCGAGCATGCCTAAAATCACACCGGACGGGGTATCTTTAAACGCACGCGGCGGAGCGGGAGGGCCTACGGTTTCATGTGTGAACGGATCATCTGAGGTCGTGGGAGCATGCTCTTGTTGAGCTGAACCTAACACCTCGGGTAAAGCTTCTTGCAAGACCGGATAACGTACCGCGATATTAAGGATTTCCTTATCAATTCGCTGCATATACACCGAAAAGCCTTGGGCAAAACCAGCCGCCTGTTGATACACCTTAGGAGCAATAAAAACGCCTAAAGCAATTACCGTACTTAAAAATAAGCTACTGACTAGAATGACTAAGGAAGTACGGCGCTTAGGGGCAAAACGTAATAACCAATCAACAATACTCGATTGTAGATAAGTAAAAACAAAGGTTAGAAACAGCAAAGTAAAAAACGAGCTTAATAATGCCAGCAAACCAAAAAAAAGCCCCCAGACCGCAATGCGCGTTAAGGTTGGCAAGAATCGCTCCCAACTCAAACTGGGTTTGCGTAAGCGATAAGGAAAGCGTTCTCTATACAGCTGCTCGGGGCTAGTAGCCATTGACCATCATCCTCATATCCTCTAGTGCGCTGCAGTATAGCATTACCCACGCTCAGCTGAGCGACTCACCTACAAAAACCTGTGTGTATTTAATTTGCCTATTTTTAGAGCTACCGTTCATCGCTATATTTTATTCTTTAATTAAATTAAATTATCACTCATCTACACTTCTTGTCCGCTAAAGCAGCTGTTCATAGCGAGCTAACCCCCCTCCACCCTACAGTAGATCCATAGATTGAGTGTAATTCCAGCTAAATGACTCCTGTTTTTATATAGGGCGTGAAACAAATCATGTTGAATAAATCGGTAAAAATAACGCTTACTGCGTTGTGTATAAGCTTTTTTTCACACAATAGCCTTGCTAAGGATTTAGATCCACTCAGCCCTGCTGAGCTAAGCCAAGCCATCAGTTTAGCCGCACCTGAGCAGAGCGCTCAACGAGCATTACGCAGTGCTGCATCAGCTCCTGCTAGCGCCCAGCCCCTAGAATTATTATTGGTTGAGCGCCGCCCCGTGGATAAAGAACAACCCGGTCAACGTTTAGCCGATGTCTACAGTTATGATTATCGTAGCGATGAAACCATTCACAGTATTGTCGATTTAACGACTCAAGAAAAACTGCAAACTGAACGTGTACAAAAGCTGCAATTGCCACTTACCGAAAATGAATTAGCACGAGCTTCCAAGCTAATTTTTAATGACCCTGAGCAATTAACTCAAATCCAAACCGAATATAAACGCATCACTGGGCAAACCCTAGTTAAGCCAGAACAATTACATGTGAAAGCTTTCGTTTTTACCGCTGACAGTTTACCTGAAGGTTTAAATGCTGCCTCACAAAACTGTGGCTTGCAACGTTGTGCACAGGTTTTGCTGTATACCCATGATTCTGTGGTGTTTGAGATTAGCCCTATTGTGAATTTATCAGTGGGTCTAGTTACCCAAAATATCGGTTTTTAGTTTGGAGAACACAGCATGAAATATTTAATCGCAAGCCTGACGCTAATCAGCTTAATGGTTTGGCAAAGCCTCGCAATGGCTGCCCCAACCAGTCAGTGCCAAGGCGAAGAAATGAGTAAGCGATTTGCTTCTGGCGCTTTATGGGAATTTTGCTGGACGATTAAAGATCAAGAAGGCTTAGTATTATCACAAGTGCATTATCAAGCACCGGGTACAGCTTATCGGCGAGTATTAGGTGAAGCCTCACTCTCCCAAATCGAAGCTAGCTTTGATGATGCGGCGGTTGATCCTAAATTTATTACCACTGAATTAGGTTTAGGAGGGAATAATATCCTCACACAAACCGCTCAAGATTGCCCCAGTGGTAGTTTACACACATGGAATGGACGGCAGGTACTTTGTGCGACCATGTATAAAGCCGGTTATTTATATAAATACAATAGCCAACGTCAAACTGAACGCTTTGAAATCCTCACCAGCTCACAAATTGGCCCACGCAATTATAGTTTGCGCTGGTCATTTTATGAAAACGGCACACTTGAACCAGCGATTGGTTTAAGCGGTATTTTACCTGCTGTTGGTGAAAGTGCCGCTCAATATGGCTGGCCTGTTGGAGCGAATGGTCAAATCGGCAGTAGCTTTATGGATCATTATCTATGGCGCTTAGACTTTGATTTAGATGAGATCGCTAATGATGATGTAATCGAAGAAATCAATAGCGTACCCACACCGGATCGTTTACGCAAAACCAAAACCTTAGAGCTAGTCAACCAAGAAACGGCTCGTAGTTTGAATCCAGAAACTAAACGTTTTTGGCGGATTCGGGACAGTGCAGCACGCAATACCGCAGGCAAATTCATTTCTTATGAACTAGTCCCTGCACACTATGACCAAAGCCGTACCAATCATCGTAACCAAGCATGGTTACAAAATGATGTGTATTTCACAGCGTACAATGCTTGCGAGCGCTTTGCAGCGAATAATCCTACGGCTGCTTGTGGTGACAATATGGCGCAATTTGTTTCTGGGCAAACAATTAATCGTCAAGATTTAGTGGTTTGGTATAAGCAAAATCAACACTATCTGCCCCGTAGTGAAGATAGCAATCGGATGAGCACTCGCTGGTCAAGCTTCAAGCTCTTACCTCGTGATTGGAATGCACAGAATCCGTTCTGAGTCGCTAGCCCTTAAGTTTTAGAAAAATTAATAGGAATCAAACCAGCCATGCGAACTTTAACTCTAGCTCTGTTGGCCTGCTTATGCTTTGCGCTGTTCATCACTGGATCACAGAAAGCACAGGCTGCTGAGTTTTGCTCAGATAACTATTATGTAAACGTCACTCTCCCCAATCAGGCACGTTGGGATCTATGTTGGGAGCATCGTATCCGCGAAGGGATTGTGCTTTCAAAGATTCATTATACACCACGTAATGGTGAGCGCCGTATGGTCTTAAACCAAGCAGCACTGGCTCAAATACATGTGCCTTACGATGATAATGGCGCACGTTATCATGATATTTCTGACTATGGTTTGGGGGGTAATTACATGGCGGCTTTAAACCAAACTGATTGCCCCGATGGCAAATTGCTACGCTTTGGCAGTAAAGCCGTGATTTGCCAACAAACAGAAGCCCGAGGAAGTGCGTTTAGCTCAAATACAGATCGCTTACTGGGTAACTCCTTTAGTCTCTTTAGCGTATCTAAAATCGGTGCTTATAATTATATCCCTCTTTGGCGCTTTATGGATGATGGCTCAATTGAACCTGGGGTTGGTGCGACGGGTGCTTTACAACGTTACAGCGACCGCAATGCAGAGCAACAAGGTTGGTTGATTGAGGAAAATAAAGTAGGGATTGCCCATTTACATAATTTCTTTTGGCGGCTTGATTTTGATCTCAATGGCACGAGCACGGATGATTATGTAGAGGAATTAAACTTCACCACTACGAATGGGCGTACTAGCTTAAGCAAAACACGCTTTAATACTGAAATTGCCCGCTCGGTAGATCCGGCTAGCTCACGTAGTTGGCGAGTGGTCGATGGCAGTACAAAAAACGCAAAAGGTTTGCCGATTTCCTATGAAATTCGCCTGCATCAATCTGAGCAACAAGATCTTGGCCCTGCGAATGAACCCTTTACGCAAAATGATCTTTATATCACACGGCATAATAGCTGTGAGTTATTTGCATCGCATAATCCAACGCTTAATAATTGTGCCAATAATCTGGCTGATTTCGTCAATGGGGAGAGCTTAACCAGTGCCGATTTAGTCGTTTGGCCAAGCACTACCTTTTATCATATGCCTCGGTCTGAAGATGCACCACAAATGGATGCACACTGGTCTTATATCAGCTTAAGTCCACGGGATTGGCATGCACAGAACCCCTTAAGTACAGCCGCAGATACGGTCGGGACAGGTAATGGTAATGGTGGGACAGGCGGAACACCGCCACCTAATAGCCCGGATATCTTATTTGCCGATGATTTTGAAGCAGCTAATCAATGGACCGCTAATCCCTATAATACCGATCAAGCCAGCTCTGGTTTATGGCAGCAGGGTCGTTTAGAAAGGGTGGCTTATCAAAATATAACAACACAATACACTGCTAATACGGGTAACTCGGCTTTAGCAACGGGGCCGCAAGCAGGTTCAATGGTGGGGGCTTATGATTTAGATGGCGGTTTAAGCTCCATTCGCTCGCCCGCTATTAACTTGCCAACTCAGGCTAAATATCGACTAGAGTTTGCTTATTATTTTGCCCATCTTTGGAATGCCAGCACGAATGACTTTTTCCGAGTGAGCTTAATAGAAGGTAGCAATCGTCATATCCTACTGCAACAAACTGGTAATTTAGCCAATCGTGCCGCCCAATGGACGAACTTTAATGCGGATTTAGCGGCCTATGCGGGTAAAAAGATTTATATTTTGGTGGAAGCAGCCGATGCCGATGCGGGTAGTATTGTAGAAGCAGCCTTAGATAACCTAAAAATAGTTAAACAAGGCAGTACTGGTGGCCTACCCACTGGGGGAACGAATACGGGTAATACTATTTATAGTGAAGACTTTGAATCTAGCTTGACTTGGACAGTGAACCCTAGAGGAGCTGATTCTGCCACAGCTGGACAGTGGCAAGCGGCTAAGCCACAAGCGAGTAGCTATCAAAATATTCCGCTACAACTGGGAGCAGCCTCGAGTGGCTTACAAGCTTTAGTCACAGGCTATCAGGCGGGCAACAGTGTTGGAGCTTATGATGTGGATGGCGGACTTACTTCAGTGCGCTCCCCACCCATTCCTTTAGCCGCTAATAATCGCTATCGTTTGCAATTAGATTATTATTTTGCCCATCTTTGGAATACAACAACTGCTGATTTTTTCAAAATTAGCCTAGAAACTGAACAGGGTCGCCAGCAGGTTTTACTTCTGCAAACCGGTACAGCGGCTAATCGCCCTGCGCAATGGCAGGCTTTTAGTGCTGATTTAAGTAGTTTTGCGGGTAGCACCGTGCGCCTTGTGATAGAGGCCGCCGACGGTGGCGCTGGTAGTATGCTAGAAGCTGCTGTTGATAATGTGCGTATCAATAAATACTAAACTAACCACCGGCAAGGTTTTGCGTTAAAACTAAACCTTGCCACCCAACTAAGGCATCAATAAGTTCATGATTAAAAATATGCTATTACTAACGGGCTTAGCTTGCGCCCTACTAGCTTGCACGCCAACTGAGACCGAAAAACCCGTATGGCAATTGACTCAAACTAGCGTGAATGGCTTATTTAAAGTCCGAATCTTGTGCCAAGATTTACCTACAGTAGGATCGTTCCAAGCTTGCCAACTAGAGCTAAAAGATAAAAATGACCAAGCCCTTAGTGAGGCTCAAATTAGTTTAGATGGTGGTATGCCGACACATGGACATGGCTTACCCACTGCGCCGATCGTGAGTCCATTAGCTAGGCAAGGCTATTATAAAATTGAAGGCTTGCAATATAATATGCCCGGCACTTGGTTGCTGGGTTTGTTGATTAAGACCACAGCAGGTCAAGACAAACTAGTCTTTAGCTTTGAGATTTCTAACCTAAAATAAGCTGCATGCGCCTTATCCTTGCACTCATCGGCTGCTTAAGCCTTAGTTTTAGTCTAAGCAGTTGTGCAGAGAAAACCACCTCTGTCGTCAATCCTTGGACTCCACAAGCATGGGGTCTGATCCAATCGCTTAGTTTGGATGCTTTACCGGCTGTCAGTGATGCGAGTAATCGTTATCTTTCTAATCCACAAGCGATTCAATTAGGCTCAGCATTATTTTTTGATAAGCGCTTAAGTGCGAATGGACAAGTGAGTTGTGCAAACTGCCATCAACCTGAAAAGTTTTTTAGTGATGGCTTAACAACCGCCCAAGCCATTGCAACGGGCACACGCAATACGCCCTCCCTATTAGGGGTGGCTTGGAATGAATGGTTTTTTTGGGATGGACGTAAAGATAGCCTTTGGTCACAAGCCTTGGGGCCTTTAGAAGATCCTAAAGAGCATGATCTAGCACGTACTGCTATCGTGAAATTGGTTCTTAGCGATCCCCAATATCAACAGCAATATCAAGCTTTATTCGGGTCGCTGCCTAGTCCTGCTGAAATGGCAGCTTGGCCATCCGATGCACGTCCTTCAGGAAGTATTGAGCAAATCAAAGCATGGAAAGCTTTAAGTGCCCAGCAACGAACCAGTATTGATAGCTCGTTTGCTAATCTAGGTAAAAGTATAGCGGCCTATGTAGCTACCCTAAAACCAGCCATGAGCCGTTTTGATCAATATGTTGCTACTGTAAAAGCGGGGCATGCTAACAGTAAACTACCGCTATTGACCCCGCTTGAGTTAGACGGCTTACGTTTATTTATTGACCCCAAACAACAGTGTTTAAACTGTCACTCAGGCCCTTTATTCACGAATCAGTCTTTTCATAATATTGGCACAGGGGAGCTAGGTACAGATACGGGGCGAGCCGCGATTATTGATCAGATTCGTCTTGATCGCTTTAATTGTCTAGGTGAGTTTAGCGATGCCCCATCTGATAGCTGTACGAAACTGCAATACATGCAGCGCAATCGCCATCAATTAATAGGTGCTTATAAAACCCCTTCTTTGCGGAACGTGGGCAATACCGCTCCTTATTTTCATAATGGTAGTAAGCCCAGTCTTGCCGAGGTCATTGATCATTATATGAGTTCGAAAGAAATCCAAGCAGGGCGTGCTGATTTAAAAGCAATTGCTTTGACTGAGGCTGAAAAGACAGCTCTTGTGGCTTTTTTAAATACTTTAAATGCCGAACTACCTTAATCGAAAATTAGAAGAGTTAGAATCGTGAATTAGCGCCTTAGACCCGCTATAGTCAGTCTATCCAATCACTCAGCAGAAAAGCATATGGCGAATACCAATATCCAAAATCCATTACCACGCATCGGTCTTGCTTTAGGCAGTGGCTCAGCACGCGGCTGGGCGCATATTGGCGTGTTACGTGCCTTAAAAGAATTGGGGATCGAGCCTGATATTATTGCCGGTTGCTCCGTGGGGGCGATTGTTGGGGCTGCCTATGCGACAGGTCATTTAAATCGTCTAGAACAGGCGGTGTTGAGCTTCACTAAGCTCGATTTAGTGCGGTTTTTTGACCTCAATCCCTCCTTAAATGGCTTTGTCCATCGTGAGCGGCTGCAACAGTTTTTTAATGAAAATGTCTGTGCAAACGACCAAACGTTTGCTGATTTAAAAATTAAATTTGCAACCGTTGCCACTTATTTAGGCTCAGGGCGCGAAATGTGGTTTACAGAAGGGAAAGTCCTTGATGGCATCATGGCTTCGATTTCTTTACCCGGTTTATTTGCCCCCTTTGCCTATCAAGACCAATGGTTAGTGGATGGGGGCTTAGTGAATCCAGTACCTGTTTCGCTGTGTCGTGCTTTAGGTGCGGAGCTTGTTATTGCAGTGAATTTGAATGATGCAATTACACGACGGCATTTTCAACCTCAACCACCGGATACAAGCAAAACCGAGACCGAATCCAATAAAATCAGTCTGACCAATGTTGCGGCTTCCTTATTGGACTACTCCTCCACCCTATTCAATACTAATCGGATCATGCCCGCTCCTAATTTAATTGAAGCACTCGCAGGCTCTATTAATATTATGCAAGATAAAATCACGCGCAGCCGAATGGCTGGTGATCCACCAGAGCTGTTACTGTTGCCAAAGCTGATGGATATTAGTTTACTTGAGTTTTATCGCGCTCAAGAATCTATTCAGGCGGGTTATGACAGTGTGCAACGCCTACGTTTTGAACTCGAAGCCCTTATCAAACATTGAATGAGCTATGCTAACTCAGTTTTTTAATTTACCCGCCTCACAGCGACAGCGCTTAATGCAGCTGTTTCTGATTCTTTTAGGCTTAGGCTTAGTGCTCGCTTTGATTCCCTCACCTGATACCGGTGAAATTCAAGTCAATGATAAGTTTATGCATGCGACTGCTTTTTTTGCATACGCTTTATTATTGGATATGGCAAGCAATAAAAGCTTTTGGCGTTTTCAAGTTCCTATCTTATTGGGGTATGGCGCTTTGATTGAGATTTTGCAGTCTTTTACACCGTGGAGAATGTTTTCACTGTTAGATTTCGTAGCCGATGCGGCTGGCTTAGTGATCTATTGGCTGCTATTTAGAATCATCTTGAAAGTCAAATCAGACGCTTAAACTATTCAGCCTGAGTTTCTTCATTGCCAGCTTTATGTTCAGAT
>JBJOOT010000045.1:0-21731 GCA_046051185.1 Pseudomonadota bacterium
TGAGGGATTGGATCGTTTCATATTTCATGGCCGCAGTATGCCAAAACAGACTCCACCTAGTCGATCAAGTTTGCAACTTCGAGGGGCTATTTTTTGACTTATGAAAGAGGTCTAATAAACTGGCTGTAACTAACCATAGTTTTAATGCAAACTCTAAAGAGCAAGCATATTACAATAAAGTACAACTTTGGGAACGTACTGAATTGGCTATTAGGCTAAAAGCTTTGAAATTACCATTTTCTGTACTAGCGAATTTTTCAGATGTTACGGATGAACTCGCACCTAATCACTAACTCGAACCAAAGCCATTGCACTGTCCTCTTTGCCCCAAATAATAGCAGGTTTCTAGCAAGCCGAAAGCTTAAATCCAAGTAGAGTTACCGTATTTCAGTGCTATAGTAGGCGATTCTTTAAGATGGAACGGATTCGCCGATGCGTTTAATTCACACTGCCGATTGGCATCTCGGGCAAAGTTTACATGGTTTTGATCGTCGTCATGAGCAGCAGTGTTTTTTAAATTGGCTGTTAGAGACGCTTGTTGAAAAGCAAGTGGATGCTTTAATTATTGCAGGGGATATTTTTGATACCGCCAATCCTTCCGCGCAGGTACAACAGCAGCTTTATCAATTTCTGACTGCAGCAAGAGCCAGCCTACCGCATTTGAATACGATTTTGATTGCGGGTAATCATGATTCACCCGCTCGCTTGGAAGCACCGCGCCCCTTTTTGCAATTATTGGATGCGGTGGTCAGTGGGCAAGTCTGGCGTTTGCCTGATGGTCAGCATGATTTAGCCTCTTTAGTCGTGCCCTTAAAAGATCAGACAGGTACAGTGGCTGCTTGGTGTTTAGCTGTGCCGTTTTTACGTCCGACTGATGTCCCGAAGGTGGTGGGTGAAGAGGATGCTTTCCTAGCAGGTGTCAAGCAAGTGTATGCGCAAACCCTAGCCCTTGCCCAAGCTCAAGCCAGCGATCAACAAGCGATCATTGCCTTAGGGCATTGTTATTTACAAGGTGGAGCGGCTTCACAAGACTCTGAACGCCGGATTATGGTGGGTAATAGTGAAGCTTTACCCGCGAATCTATTTAGTTCCGCGCTCACTTATGTCGCTTTAGGCCATTTGCATTTGGCTCAAACGGTTGGACAAACGGATTGGATTCGCTATGCAGGCAGCCCCTTGCCGATGTCGTTTGCAGAGGCTCATTATCCGCATCAAGTCCTATGCGTAGAGCTAGCAGGGCAACAATTGAAGGCGGTCGAATCGCTGCCGATTCCGCGCTTTGTGGATTTATTACGTGTGCCTGCTAAACCCGCACCGTTAGACAAAGTGCTAGAAGCTCTCCATGCTTTGGTACTTGAAACCTTACCCGAGGCGGAGCAACCTTATTTGGAAGTGCGGGTGCAGCTCACTGCGCCAGAACCGGGCTTGCGTCAGCGGATTGAGGAGGCACTCCATGATAAACCCGTGCGCTTAGCCAAGATTGAAACCAGTTATTTACGCACGGAAGCGGATGATAAGCCGCTTGCTCCTTTATCCTTAGATGAGTTAGCGGAGCTTGATCCTTTGCAATTACTGACTGAGCTGTATCAACAGAAATACACCGCTGAATTACCCCCTGAATTAAGCCAAGCTTTCCTGCAATTACTCCAAGAAACTCAACTTGAAGCCGTATGAAAATTTTAGCGATCCGTGGTAAGAATCTCGCATCACTTGCTCGCCCATTTGAGATCGAGTTTACGAGTGAGCCTTTAGCCAGCACAGGGATTTTTGCGATCACTGGCCCCACAGGGGCTGGGAAAAGCACTTTATTAGATGCTTTATGCCTCGCTCTTTATGATGATATGCCCCGTTTACCCCGTGAAGGAACACGCCAGCAATTACCTGATGTTTCTGGCGAAACCATTGCCCCGCGTGATCCACGAACAATTTTACGCCGAGGGGCAGGGGAGGGATTTGCTGAGGTGGATTTTGTCGGGAATGATGGCGGTGTATACCGTGCTCATTGGAGTGTCCGGCGAGCGCGAATGAAGGCAGAGGGGCGCTTACAAGCTTCAGAAATGTCGCTGATCCATTTAAAGGACGGGCAAGTGATTGCCAGCACGCGCAAAACTGAAGTTTTAGAAGCTATTGTGCTGCGAATTGGCCTCAGTTTTGAACAATTTACCCGTGCAGTATTATTAGCCCAAAATGAGTTCGCTAGTTTTCTTAAAGCAGCGGATGATAAGCGAGCTGAACTGCTGCAAACTTTAACCGGCACAGATTTATTCGCGGAGCTGTCGCGGCGTGCTTATCAACATGCCAAAGAGGCTGAGCAAAGTTTAGGGCATTTACGCACGCGCTTAGGCAGTTTAGCAATTTTAAGCCCCGAAGAGCGCCAGCAACAAGAGCTAGCCAGCAGCCAAGCCCAACAGCAGCTGCAAGCTTTAGAAACCGAGCGCTTGCAATTAGAGCAGCAATTACAATGGTATCGGCAGGCTAGTCAGCTTGAGCAAGCCTATCAACAAGCTAAGCTCAGTTCAGACCAAGCTCAGGCGGAGGAGCAAGCTGCTTTGGAGCGCCGCCAGTTTTTGGCTCAGTTGGAGGCTGTCCAAGTGCTCAGCCCTGTCGTCGAGTATCGGCAGCGCCTACAGCAAGAGTGGACGCTTAGCACCGCCAAATTGCAAGATGCAAGCCAAAACCATGCCCGTGCTGAGCAAGCTCAAGCCTCCGCACAAACACAGTGGTTGAATGGGCAAGCTCAACTGGCGACTAAACAACAAGCGTATGCCGCTTTACAGCCTGATTTATTGCAGGTTCGTCAACTTGATACTCTGATTCAAGCTTTATTACCGCGTCATGCAGCGGCCTTAGCCAGCCAACAGTCGGCTCAAGCGGCACTACAGGCTTTGCAAGCAGAGGCCAAGCAACAGGCGAGGCAATTAGAGCAAGTTCAACAACAACAAACTAAGCTCCAAGCTTGGTTAGTCGCACATCGTCATTGGCAGGAACTAGCCGAACATTGGCCGCATTGGCAGGGTTTATTGCAGCAAGCCCAAGCCAGCTCAGCTCAGAAATTGGCACTTGATTCGCAGTTAACGGCTTTAACAGCTGAATTGGCGCAATTAGCAACGCGCTTAGCGTCCGCCGAACTCGCTTGGCAACATCAACAGCAAGTTTGTACTCAAGCCGAAGCTCATTATCAGCACGCTCAGCAACAAGCCGCTTGCTATGATTTAACGGATTTAGCTCAGCAACGTCAACAGCAGGAAGCTGAACTCAAGCAATTGCAAGCCGCACAGCAGGCATGGGCGGCACTAGCAACGACTCATCAAGCGTTGCTTGCTGAGCAGGCTGCTTGGCAACAATTACAGCTTGCGCAACAACAGAGCGAGCAGTTGGGTCAGCAGTTGCAAGCCAAATTATGCTTAGTGGAGCGTGATACTGAGCGAGCAGAACATGCTTGGCGCTTGGCAGAAGCAGCTTGTGCTGATCAAGCGACTCATTGGCGGGTGCAGCTAACAGCTGGTGATGCTTGTCCGGTCTGTGGTGCGCTTGAGCATCCTTATGCCCAGCAAGCCCCCGCTTTAGATGCAGTGCTTGCGCGTTTGCAAGAGGATTATCGACAACAGCGTGCTGCTGCAAAGCAGTTAGCAGGGCGCGTGCAGGCTGAGCAAGTGCATCAGCAGCATTATCAACAACAGCGCCTGCGTTTAGAGCAAAGCCTCCTGCAGGCCAAGGCAGCAAATAAGACTGCCCTCGTAAAATGGCAGACCTATACCGATGCTGGTTTGAGTTTTGCAAGCGCGACCGAGCTAGAGCAACAATTAGCCATACAGCAGCAGGCATTGACTAGGCTGTATCAAACAGAGCAGGCCGCCCATCATGCCTATCAACAGCGTGAGATTGCTCAACAAGCGCAATATCAAGCCCAGCAGTCAGCCAAGGCGGCTCAAGAGCAATACCTCACTAAGGCGAATCAACTTAAATTGCAGCAAACCCAACAGCAGTATTTGCAGCAAAGCCAAGCAGAATGGACTACGAGGCTAGACAGTTATTTAACGCAATTAGACAGCGCTTTCCTCGACCTCGATTGGCAAGATGCTTGGCATACTTCGGCTAGTCAATTTATCGAACGCTGTACCGCTGAGGTGCATACTTGGCAAGCTCAGCAACAAATAGAGCAGCAATTAAACCAAGATTATGCAGAGTTAGTAGCTGCCCAAACCGCGTTTGATTTTAAACTTCAACAAGCTCAGCTTAATTGGAATACTAAGCAGCAGGACTTGGCTGCATTAACAACTGAGTTAGCGGCTCACCAACAAGAGCGCCAAGGCTTGTTGGCAGGGCAAAGTTTGGTGGAGTTTGAGGAGAGTTGGCAGCGCGAATTAGCACAGTTAACTCAGCAAGTGGCCGCTTTACAAACCAAGGCTGAGCAAGCCCGCCATGCGCAGATTCGCACGACCGCCCATCTAGGGCAGCTCCAAGCTCAAATCCAGCAACTTAAAGACCAACAGCAACTCAATCAGCAAACCTTAGCGACGGAATTAGCTCACCTTGACCAACAAGGTTTTAAGCTTGAAGCGTCTGAATTAGAACCTTTACTTGCTTATCAGCCTAGCTGGTTGCAGAGTGAGCGCCAAGCCTTGCAGGCTTTGCATACCCGCTTTAGTCAAGCCCAAGCTATTTTGGCCGAGCGTCAAGCTCAACAGGTGCAGCATGAGCAGTCCCGCCCTGAAGCGGCGAGTTTAGCGCTGGTTCAGGCCGCTTATGCCAGCCAACAATTGAATGTACAAGCCGCCCAACGCACCGCCCAAACATTATTATTGAGCTTAACTGCCGATCAACAGCGGCGTGAACAGGCGCAAAGTTTACAAGCTGAATTAGAGCAGTTAACCCAACAGGCGCGGATTTGGGGGCAGTTAAATGAATTAATTGGTTCAGCGAATGGGCATAAATTTCGGGATGTAGCACAGCAATATAGCCTTGATGTCTTATTAAGTTATGCCAATCGCCATCTTGCGGATTTGTCGAAGCGTTATAGTTTGCGACGAGTCCAACGGAGTTTAGCCCTCTTAGTCTTAGATCAAGATATGGGCGGTGAGATTCGCTCCGTGCATTCTTTATCAGGGGGCGAGTCATTTTTAGTATCTTTAGCCTTAGCTTTGGGGTTAGCGTCGCTGTCATCCCAACGAGTGAAGGTCGAGTCATTGTTTATTGATGAAGGCTTTGGCAGTTTAGATACTGATTCTTTGCGGATAGCCATGGATGCTTTGGATCAATTGCAGGCACAAGGACGCAAAGTTGGGGTCATTTCGCATGTGCAGGAAATGACCGAGCGAATTGCCGTGCAAATTCAGGTTCGGCGCTTGTCGGGTGGGCAGAGTCAGCTGCGGGTTTTGGGGAACTAAGGCCTAGCTTGAGATCTTAAATGAGCGCAGCTTGCCTCCAGTTGAGCGCGTAGCCAGCTATGCAAAGGGTTAGTTTGATGACGTTGATGCCATAGCATGTACATACTGAGGGTTGGTACCGCAAAGGGTAAAGCGGCTTCAGCAAAACCTGCTAAAGCATGATAACGCATTAAGTCGGGTGCAATGGCTAATAAATGACTGCCACGTAAAAAGCCCGCTAATCCAGCAAAATTAGAAACCCGTACGCGCACTTTCGAGTCCATATCTATGATCATTTCATCGGGATGATTTGCCAAAATTTTGCCATCAAGAAAGGAGAGACTCACATAGGCGGCTTGTTGGAAATCTGCCAGTGTGCGCGGTGCTGGCCGAATCTTATTATCAAAAAAGCAGATGCTTTTGCCAGTGAATAGCCGTTTTTGGAGAATATCGGGTGCATCGGGGCAAATGGGGCTGAGCACTAAGTCAAGATTGTTATCACGCAATAACTCAATGCTAGGTACTTCGGATGGAATAATATGTAAATGAAACTCAAGGACTTGAGCTGCAACTCGTCGATAAAATTCTGGCAGGATTAAATCACGTTGGAAATCATTAGCGGCTAATTTCCAGTCAACGACTGTTTGAGCGGGATTAAACGTGGTGGGTTGTACTAAAAAGCGCATTTGTGCAACAGCTAAACTTAATTCTTTGCCAAGTTGCACCGCCCGAGCCGTAGGAACAATCCCCCGTCCTGCACGAGTAAAGAGTGGATCATGGAAAATAACCCGTAAACGCTCAATCGTATGACTGACAGCAGACTGGGTAACATTCAGTTGTTGAGCTGCTGCGGTGATTGATCCAGTCTCTAGCACCACTAACAAGGTATTAATCATCCGATAATCGAGTTCTAGGTAATGCTCATGTTGCATAAACAATAATCCATCTATTTTGTTCATGATTATTATGAATTAATACCTATTTTTATTCATATATGAAAATTACACAATGACCGCTTTACAGAGATAGGCATGGTTAGGAGTTTTCAGGAATATGAATATGATCAAAAACTTAGTGATCGCTGGCTTAGTCAGTAGTTATGCGGGTCTAGCACAGGCAGAAAATGATTGGCATCTAGCTATCGATTGGGGGGTACAGTCTCCAGACACGAGTGCACGCCTGAGTAAAGGTAGTGCTTCAACGATTGACAATAGTTTATATGAAGGTAGCCCGACCTTTGATTATGATGATTCATCTACTGTTGTGGGTATCGCGATGGGCAGAGCGATCAAGCAGAACCTTCGTGCTGAGCTTGAATTGCGCCAGCGTAAGAGTACTGCCACCAAGCGTATTTTAAACGGCTCTGGTGTGCGTGCCACGGATACTTTTCAACTGGACTCAAGCCTTAAGTCCACTTCTCTCATGCTGAATGGCTTAGTTCCAATAAGCCCTGCTGGGAATCTCACGCCCTATTTGAAAGCAGGGGTAGGTGTAACACGCCATCAAACAGCCGCCGCATTAACGGCCTCTATTAATGCTTTTGGCATTCCTGCTAGTGCCGCTAATCCTTATCCCAAGAAAACGGAAAATAAATTCACTTGGGCATTAGGTGCAGGGCTTGCATGGACGATTAGCCCCCATACGGCGCTTGAGCTGGAGTACCAATATATCGATATGGGCAAGGCCAGCACAGCGGCCGATAGCTTCAGTGATACCGTTGAAGTGGACACACAAGGGCATGAGCTAACAGCTGGTTTAAGTTATCGTTTTTAGTGATGTGGTACAGCGAATAAATTTGAGGTTATTCAATTGATTATACTCGTTTTTATGACGGACAAAAAGCGCGTAGTGGGTGGTTCTTCGCTACTACGTAATCTGATACGTATGCCTTTTTTGCCTATGTTCGAATTGAGTAAGGCAATGGCAAAAATAATGCAGGGGCAGTCTATCGTGATGGGGACAAATAGCACTTCATTTTATGCAAGCAAAGCTGCAAATTATCAACAAGCCTATGTATTAACTCGTAATCAACATTATAAATCGCCTAATCAAAATCTAGTAGTTTGCCATGACTTAAACGCTTTAGTCAGCCGTTACCAATTCAGTACTGATGATTTACTCGTTGTGGGTGGGCAGACACTATGGAAGTTATTTCTACCTTATGCTGCAAGTTTGCGCATTGCAGAAACCCATGCGACCGTACCTGGAGATTTGGTCTTTAGCGAGTGGGAGGATGGAGCGTTTGAATTAGTCGGTTCTGAGTTGGGGAAAAAAGTTTCAATACGGCATTATAATAGAGCAAAACCAGCGCTTCACTAGGTTAAAGATTAAGTTCGTCAATAAGGGGGCGGTGTTTTTTCACTGGATCGTTTGCAAGTCAAAGTGTATGACCGATGAAATAAACACTGCCCTCTTAAGCTATAGCTTTACAGACGGCGCTCTTTTAACACAGTTTTCAAGCGTCCATTCAGATGCTTTAAGAGTTGTGATGTTGTATCCCAATCAATACAAGCATCGGTGACGGATACGCCATATTTCAGCTGCGTTAAATCGGCAGGAATGGCTTGATTACCGGGGAAGAGATTACTTTCCAACATAATGCCCATAATCGAGCGATTGCCTTCGAGAATTTGGCTTGCGACATTTTCTGCAACTAAAGCCTGCAACGCATGTTGTTTGCTGGAATTGCCGTGGCTGCAATCGACCACGATATTTTGTGGTAGTTTGGCTTTGGCTAAGGCTTGTTCGCATTGCGCAATATTGACGCTATCGTAATTGGGATGTTTGCCACCCCGTAGAATCAAATGCCCATAACGATTACCACGGGTTTTGATGACTGTCACTTGCCCCATTTGATTAATCCCAAGGAAGCTATGCGGATGAGAAACCGAGAGCATGGCATTGATGGCGACATCTAAATTGCCATCCGTGCCATTTTTAAAGCCCACAGGCATGGATAAACCGCTTGCCATTTCACGATGTGTTTGGGATTCGGTCGTGCGTGCACCAATGGCCGCCCATACAAATAAATCAGACAGGTATTGGGGGCTAATCGGGTCGAGTGCTTCGGTGGCAGCAGGGATATTTTGCTCGGCCAACCATAACAGCAATTCACGCGCTAAACCTAAACCTTTTTCAATATTGAATGAGTCATCCATATCAGGATCATTAATCAGACCCTTCCAGCCAACCGTGGTGCGAGGTTTTTCAAAATAAATACGCATCACAAGATATAAAGAATCACTGACTTGTTCACTCAAGGCTTTGAGGCGTAGCGCATATTCTTTAGCGGCCTGAATATCATGAATGGAGCAAGGGCCAGACACCACCAATAAACGATGATCTTTGCCATCCAGAATATTCTCGACCATTTGGCGGCTATTGCGAATAAACGCTTCGCCCTGTGCAGACAGAGGGAAACGCGCTTTGAATTCATCAGGCGTAACTAATACATGCTCTTCAGCGATATTGGTATTATTGAGCGTATCTTGAAACATGGGATCAACCTACAAACAAAAAAGTGGCTGCTATCTTACCTGTTCGGCGAGGTGAGGCAAAATAAGTTCGTAGCTTTTTGGGTTGGCGTCCTTGAGTAGATGACTTAAAGGCGATCACAGGCGATAAATTAGCTTATCAATAGTATTGATTGCCAAGACCCCCAATGGCATGAAAGTGACCAAGCATTTTGTTATAACCTTGCCAAGGCAGTGTTTGATGCCTTAGCCCGTAGTGGCAGTTTAACCGGTTTAAGGCAACCCACTCTGGATCAATACGAGAGGAGTGCTTTTACCCAATTAGATATGTTTTTAGAACAGGCACAAGTCATTGCTCAGCAGCGTGAGAAGCGTATTTTGCTGGCTTTTGATGAATATGAAGCTCTCGAAAAGGCGCTTAAGCAACAAGCTATTAGCGAGCGGGTATTAGGCAAGTTGCGTAACTTGATCCAGCATAACCCGATGATCGTGGTGCTGGTATCGGGTAAATATCGGATTGAGGAATTGACTTGTGTTAACTGGGCGAGTTACCTGATTAATACCCACGCATTAGAATTAAGTTTCCTAGAACCCGATGCTGCCCACGAGTTATTGACTAAGCCTCTACCTGAATTGGAATATACCGAGGGTGTGATGGAGGAGATCATCCATGCCACCCATTGCCAACCTTAACTATTGCAAATGGTTGCTTCCGAGTTAGTGAACCATCTGAACAGCCAAAAACGTACTCTTGCCAATTTGGATGATGTAGAAGTCGCCTGTCGTAAAACCCTGAAAACAGCTTCGACTTATTTTACCGAAACCTGGTACGAGCTAAGCAACCCCGAAGAGCAAACTGTATTACGAGCATTGGCACATCCGATTGAGGTTAGTGCTTCATCATCTGTCCATTCCTCATTGTGGCAAAGCTTGCTACGTAAAGAATTGGTTGAAGTAGCAGCTAACGGTCATTATCAATTAGCAGTACCATTATTTGCTCGCTGGATACGAGAGCATCAATAGATCAAGTTGAGGTCATTGCGGCTTTTCCATGATGATTGATAAGAACGACTAAAACTTGCAGTTGTTGTCTTTTTTGGCTATACATTGGTTTCATAAGGCTTAATCAAACTAGCGAGAGTTTGAGTCTAATCTACTGAATACTGTCCGAATATTCATTCAATTATTTACCGTTATAAGGATGAAATTATGAAGCCATCTGCTTTATTAGCTTGTTTATCAACTTGCTTAGTCACACCAGTCTATGCTGCCGAGTCGGCTTGTTCTTTCGTGAGTGCAGCCGATATTCAAGTTGCTTTCGGCAAATCTGTAGACATTAGTACGGATACCCCTGAAGTTTGTGATTATGCAAAAGACAGCTTTTCGGTGCGCGTAATGCACATCAATTATCATGATGAAGAGGCCGCAAAAAAAGGCTTCAAAACTTTATTTTCAGGCAAAAATAAGCTTACAGACTTAGGTGATGAAGCTAATAGCCATCGACAGGGGCGTGAAATAGATAAAGTTTCCATGCGCCAAGGCCAAGAAGTACTGAGTATTAGCAAAATGGGTGGCGAATATGTGGAGGATGGTTTGCAGAAACTAGAAGGCTTGCTGCGTTTGGCCTCTACTAAGTTAGCTGGCTCTAGTGCTGCGGCATCCTCAGCAACAACCGTCGATCCAGCCTGCGCAGCAGTGATTAAAGCCAGTGAAGCTAAATTGGCACAAGCAGCTTGGCATACTATTACCGAAGCAGATGGGCTGAAATTAGAAGCGATTAAGGTGAATGAGCAGTTTTTTATGAACACTGAGGGTACATGGCAGCCAGCACCTGATCTGAGTCATGCAGAGCGTGTCGTGATTGGGATGATGAAAGATGGTAGTTTGAAAATGACTGATTGCAAGGAAGAGGGGAGCGATACCTTAGATGGCATTGAGGTGGCGGTGCTTAGTTATCACAGTGATATGGCGGGTATAGGAGCTGGAACTAACCAAGTTTATATTGGCAAGGCTGATGGCTTACCTTATAAAAGTTTAACAACAACAGATAAAGGAGAACTAAGTACGCAAACCGTGCGTTATAAAGAGGTGACCGCACCCCCACTTTAACAAGCTTTTGGTCTGCGCCAGCTAAATTGAGACTGGCGCAATATTGGTATTAAGGCTTAAAATTAAGTCCGCTTATTCACAATTTGCCCACCAGCATTTTTTCTGCATTTCTTGAAACTGCATACTCATATCGTATTTGGGAGCTTCGCTACGGGCTTGATTCAAATGTTCTTTAATCCCAAAAGTGCCATGCGTATGATAGCTCTGGGGCATGGTGAATAGCATAAATAATTTTCCACCCTGATCGCGCCAACCATTCAGTAATTGACTATAGCGTCCAGCCATACGCGAATCACGATTAGCTGCCCGAATTAAATCTAATAAGCTTTTGCGGCGCTCCGCTGTGATGGTTTTATCTCGATTATCAACCACTAAATGTTGCCCACCTTCATAGGTGTAGAAATCAATATTAAAATCTTTAGCAACTTTAGCTTGTACTGTCATCCATTTTAAAGTAGCTGCCATCCCATACGGATTATTCGGATTATCGATTATATTAAATAAATCATCAACAGAGCTAATATCTTTGATCATTAAAGGGTTCTTAGTAGGATCAGCACAAGCAAGATTTGCATTTTTATCCCAACAACCTTGGAAATAAGGTGCACTTGCTAATACATCTACAAATTGACTATTGCCATTATAAGTTAACATATTGCGCGACATCCATTCATCAGGATGATAGGTATTTAAAATACGAACTAAGCGCTCAGCACCTCCAAAAATATCATGCCAGATTTTAAAAATCTCCACTGAGCGATTAGAATAGTATTTATAACCAGCTCGCCATTCAGTGGTATCTAAACCTAAAGCTATACCTTTCATGCGTACATACATAGCCCCCCAGAAAATTGCATTCCAAGGTTCATTCGTATATTCAATATGCACTTTTAAATTAGGATTCAAATGATCACGGACATAAGTCGCAAATTTTTTGATATAATCATCGTTGGCATTATGTGGAAGATTAAACCAAGGGTCTTTATTCACTGTATTAATTAAAGCAACAACGACTTCTAAAGGTACACCTCGAGCATAGCGTTGTAAAAGTGGAGTACGGAATGAGCCACCCCAAGTGGCTTGATCCATTTTAGCGCGTTGCTCCCAAGTAAATTCTTGCAGCATACATTGCCGATAAGGCTCATCTTTCAAAGGATCACAAGCACTTGCACGTGGACTCATTTCCATGAGATTCATCGTGCGTAATACTTTGAAATCTCTTACAAAGCGTAAATAATCAGGATTAAAAACAATAGCATTGCGATCGGCTTGTAAGCTATCTACAAAGCTACGGTATTGGCCTGCAGGGCAATCGGCTTCCTTTTCGACCCGTACAAAGGCTTGCCCCTCACAAATACCACCGGGCATCACAATTCGAATATTTTTAATTGGATTTGCACTATCAATCGTTTTTAATTGTACCCGTAAGCCAGCGGCATTGCGGGTTTTAATTAATTCTGGTGTAATTTCAATTACATCTCGCCCTGCTTGGCTTTCATTAGGCAATTTGTTGGCAATTCCACTGTATTGCAAATCACCACTACCTTCATATAAAACAGTATATTTTCCCGTTGGAATCGAGCCATAAGGTAAATAACGTAGGATTAAAGTCGTTGCCCAAGTAGGAGTACGGAAGGTGGTATTCACTTGAGTATCACAAGAGCTTGGAATTTCTATTGGCCATCCATTAGCATCATATTTAATATCAGTGCAAGAAAACTCAGGGAAGGGGCGTGAAACTCTAAATAAATCAGCAAAAGCTAAGGGTTGACCCCCTACCTCATCAGCCTCCGGTTGTGGAGACTCTAAATTCATACCTAAAGAGGGTTTGAATAAATTAGCGACTTGCCGATTAAGAGGGATGAGCTTTTTGGCTAAGGCTAATTCAAATTGATCAATTTCACTATCTAAAGCAATAGCTGGATTTTGTTGGAAATTAGTTAAAATACTAATCCCATTACTAAAATTTTGATCACTATCAACACTGAGTAATAAGCGTTGTAAATTGCGTGCGACTTTGTATTGGCAGCTTGCAGGTGTCGCATGGTTTTTGCAAAAACTAACAGCTAAATCATCTTCATTAATACTCGCTTTGGTAGTAATACCTGTAAAGCTTAGATTAAATAAGTTAAAGCTAACTTGTTCATTCGTATCGTATTGATATTCACCGGTCTGTGAAGTATTCCCTGCACGGCGGGTCGCTGCTGTGGTTGGTAGGGTGGTATAGGGAATATTCACCAGAGCAATACCTGCCGTGCCGTCTGGATTGCTGACCATGAGTTTCCCGGTGCCTGCTGGTGTGGTTCCACCACCGCCACTACCACCACCTCCATTATTACCGCTATTATCAGAGCCACCACCGCAGCCCTGTAACAGCCAAACTGTGATCAAGCAGACAAGCAAGCGAGATGTCG
This sequence comes from Pseudomonadota bacterium, assembly GCA_046051185.1. GTDB lineage: Bacteria > Pseudomonadota > Gammaproteobacteria > Thiotrichales > Thiotrichaceae > Thiolinea. The sequence continues at coordinate 13,363 of JBJOOT010000045.1, forward strand.
GTATCATAGAGTATTTCCCCTAGCTTATGGTTTTATACCAAGCGAGCCTGAAACTGAGACGGCTGCTTTTTAAATCCTAATAATGTGTATGCTTAGCCCATACTTTGAATAAAGAGGCAGTTTTCTTCGAGAAGCTGCTGAGTTTTGCAGTTAAGAGGCTGTTTAGTATATGTTAAAACCCAGACAACGCCTATGGATTAGTTTATTTTTTCTTCTAAATAGCCCATTTATCCCTGCGGCTAGCCTTGATCAACACGAGGTTTATTTTGAGATTCAGCCAAACTTAGCAGCTTGGGCTTTTATTGAGGAAAGCCTTGTTTTGCTACAAATAGGGGATAAGCAGCCGGTAGTTTTAGAGGCTATTAATCCCTTCTTGTACAGGGGCTGGCGTAATCTTTATTTAAAAATAAATGATTATGATCATGATGGTTTGAATGATGTCGCTGTTTTGCAATCTGTTGGGCATGGGGGCGTGGATCGTTGTTATGCGATTTATCGCTATAATCCAGCATTAGCACAGTTTAATCCGCACAAAAGTTTTGATCGCTGCAATATTTGACGGCAATTTGAGCACAGCTTTTCAGTGTATGGGTGTAAAATTGATGTATTTATTCTTTTATTTTATATTATGTAAAATTAAGAGTTAAAAGTTAGAAGTTAGCCAAGCCAAGCCAAGAATCCAGTCAACCATTAAATCTATTAAACCAAACTAAACCAAAGCCAGAGGCACAACAAACTCATAGCCATCAGCTATAGGTTTGCCATTTAAGCCTGCAATATGGGAACATAGCGGCTTCATTATTTAGCCATAGGACTTAGCGCGGCATCATGAAGCAGCCCGTCTTCAATTTCAGCCCAGGCCCTGCAGTATTACCCGCTGCAGTCCTCGAACAAGCACAAGCCGAACTCTTAGATTGGCAAGGCTCTGGTATGTCCGTGATGGAAATGAGCCATCGTGGTAAGGAGTTTATGTCGATCGCAGCTCAAGCTGAAGCTGACTTACGCAGTCTGATGCAGATCCCTAAACATTATAAAGTCTTATTTTTACAAGGTGGGGCGCATAGCCAATTCGCTATGATTCCGATGAATCTAGCCCGTGGCAAATCACAAGCTGATTATTTGGATACCGGTGATTGGTCATTAAAATCGATTGAGGAAGGAGGGCGTTATCTTGATCTCAATGTAGTGGCCTCGAGTGCTGATAGTCATTACACCACCATTCCGCCATTTTCGAGCTGGCGCTGCAATCCTAATGCAGCTTATCTACATTACACCTCCAATGAAACGATTCGTGGTGTGGAGTTTGATTGGATTCCTGAGGTTGACACAGTACCGCTGGTTGTGGATATGTCGTCTGATATTCTCTCCCGTCCGATTGATGTCAGTCGGTTTGGCTTGATTTATGCGGGCGCTCAAAAAAATATTGGCCCTGCTGGTTTGACGCTGGTCATTGTACGGGAGGATTTATTAGGTGAAGTCATGGAAGGCACACCTAGCATGTTTAATTATCAGCGCTATGCTGAAACTGACTCCATGTACAATACCCCTCCTACTTATGCTTGGTATCTAGCGGGTTTAGTCTTTCAATGGTTATTGCGCCAAGGCGGTTTAGAGGCTATTGCTCAAATTAATCAGCGCAAGGCTCATAAACTGTATGCAGCGATTGATCAGAGCGATTTCTACAATAATCCGGTCGATCCTGACTGCCGCTCATGGATGAATGTGCCTTTTACTTTAGCTAATCCAAGACTTGAGCAATTGTTTTTAGATGAAGCTGCCCAAGCAGGGCTAGTCACTCTCAAGGGGCATCGTTTAGTAGGCGGCATGCGTGCTAGTCTTTATAATGCGATGCCCGAAGCAGGTGTGGATGCTTTGATTGCATTCATGCATGAGTTTGAAGCAAGAAACGGTTGAGGGGGAGATAAAATATGGCGGGAAATACCGATTTAAAAGCTTTACGTGAGCGGATTGATGCCCTAGACGATCAAGTTTTACAACTTTTAAGTGAGCGGGCGCGTTGTGCCGAGCAAGTAGCGCATGCCAAACTTATAGAAGACCCAAATGCTGTCTTTTATCGCCCTGAGCGCGAGGCACAGATTCTGCGGCGAATGCAAACCCAAAATCCAGGCCCTTTACGGAATGAGCAAGTAAGCCGTTTATACCGTGAAATTATCTCCGCTTGCCTTGCCCTTGAAGAGTCAATGAAAATCGCCTATCTAGGCCCTGCGGGTACGTTTACGCAGGAAGCAACTTTCAAGCATTTCGGGAATGGGATTGCGACTTTACCAGTGGATTCGATTGGACAAGTCTTCCGCGAAGTGGAGGCAGGGCGAGTTCGTTATGGGGTCGTGCCCATTGAAAACTCCACCGAAGGCATGATTACGCATACGCTTGATATGTTTATGCAATCCCCCTTGCGTATTTGTGGCGAGATTATGCTGCGAATCAATCAGACTTTAATGTGTAAGCATACTGAGTGGAAAACGGTCGCAAAAATTTATTCACATCAGCAATCCTTAGCGCAATGCCGTTATTGGTTAGATAAAAACCTTCCGCATGCTGAGCGTATTGCCGTCAGTAGTAATGCAGAGGCAGCAAGGCTTTGTGCTTTAGACCCAGAATCTGTCTCCATTGGTAGCCAACAAGCTGCTGCTATTTATGGGCTTGAAGTCGTACAACACAATATCGAAGATCAGCCCAATAATACCACTCGGTTTTTAGTGATTGGTGATCAACAAGTATCCGCTAGTGGCAAGGATAAAACTTCGATTTTAGTCTCTGCACCGAATCGCCCAGGGTCGTTGTATCATTTATTGCAACCATTAGCAGAAAATGGGGTGGATATGTCGCGGATTGAATCGCGGCCTTCACGTAATATGAATTGGGATTATGTGTTTTTTGTCGATGTACAAGGTCATGAAACTAATCCTAATGTTCAGAAAGCCTTAGAAATTCTGCGTGATGAAGTTGATTTGCTTAAAGTCTTAGGCTCTTACCCTGTGGCAGTCATGTAGGCTCAGGTTCTTAGAAAAGCCAAAATATCAACAGTACGCCAGCTACACTGGCGACTGTCCACCAATAAACTTGATACTTAGGTTTGGTTTGGATGGGGGGAAGTGCCGAGGGCTTTTTGGTAAGATCAGCATAAAGCTTGGCACGAATTTGCATTTCTGTTTCATCTAAAATTCCACCGTTTGCGCCTTTTAGATGGTTAAGCACACGTTCTTTGACGCCTTTTTCAATTCCAAGTTTTTCACCGAGCAATTTACCTTCCTTAAGACCCTCGTCTTTACCCACTCCAAAACCCTGCTCATAACCTCGCTGCCAACCAAGGCTATAAGCGAGCCATAAGGCAGCACTAGGGATGACCAGATACCAGAAAAGGTTTGCGAGCATGGTTAGCCTTCCGTTTTTATCATCCGATTTAAGCTAATCGTGATATTCTTAGGAGCAAAGAACTTGAGGATTAAGACGTTGAATATCACAGATTACATGCAAACCGTCGGTCAACAAGCACGCGCAGCAGCGACCGTATTAGCAGCTGCTGAGACGGCTGTAAAAAATAAAGCTTTGCTGGCAATGGCGGAGGCCATTATTGCAAAAACGACTTGGCTGCAAGCTGAAAACGCGAAAGACTTAGCCGCAGGCCGCGAAAAGGGTTTAGACAGCGCAATGCTCGATCGCTTAAGTTTAAACGAGAAAGCGCTCAGTACCATGATCGAGGGCTTACGCCAGGTTGCCGCTTTACCGGATCCTGTCGGGGCGATTACAGATCTCAATTATCGTCCAACGGGGATTCAAGTTGGGAAAATGCGAGTGCCTTTGGGGGTGATTGGTATTATTTATGAATCACGCCCGAATGTAACGGTCGATGCGGCAAGCTTATGCTTAAAATCGGGTAATGCCACCATCTTACGCGGTGGTTCTGAGGCGATTCATTCCAACCGAGCGATTGCTGCTTGTGTACAAGAAGGCTTAATGGCGGCGGGTTTACCGGCTGCTTGTGTGCAAGTGATTGAAACCACTGATCGTGCTGCTGTTGGGGCGTTATTACGCGCAAGCGAGTATGTGGATGTCATTATTCCTCGGGGTGGGAAAAGTTTAATTGAGCGTGTCAGCCAAGAGTCTTTAATTCCCGTGATCAAGCATTTAGATGGTATTTGTCATGTGTATATTGATGATGAGGCTGATTTAGAAAAGTCCGTTACTGTGGCACTGAATGCTAAAACCCATCGTTATGGTGTTTGTAATGCGATGGAAACTTTATTAGTCGCTGAAGCGGTTGCAGGGCAAGTTTTACCCGTTTTAGCCGCAAAATATGCTGAAAAGGGGGTTGAGCTACGCGGTTGTGCTAAAACTCGGGATATTTTACCCAGTGCTAAACCTGCCACAGAAGCGGATTGGGGGACGGAGTATTTAGCCCCGATTCTGTCGATTCGTGTGGTCGATGGGATGCAGCAAGCGATTGAGCATATCAATCAATATGGTTCACATCATACCGATACGATCATGACGCAGAATTATTCTAAGGCACGGCATTTCCTGCGGGTGGTGGATTCTAGTTCTGTGATCGTGAATGCATCGACTCGCTTTGCTGATGGCTTTGAGTTTGGTTTAGGGGCAGAAATTGGCATTAGTACGGATAAACTCCATGCGCGAGGGCCTGTAGGTTTAGAAGGGTTAACCTCGCAAAAGTTTATAGTCTTAGGTGATGGGCAAATCCGCGTATGATCGGGATTATGGGGGGGACTTTTGATCCGATTCATTTTGGGCATTTGCGTACTGCTTTAGAAATTGCGGAAAGTTGTGGAATGGAGCAAGTACGCTTCATCCCCGGCAGTGTGCCGCCCCATCGGCCACAGCCTCAAGCCAGTGCGGAACAGCGTTGGGCTATGGTGAAGCTTGCGATTGAGGATGAGCCTTTATTTTATGCTGATCGGCGTGAATTAGAGCGGCAAGGGCATTCTTACACCGTCGATACCTTGAGTTCGCTACGGGCTGATTTAGGGGCTAAAATACCCTTAGCTTTTGTATTAGGTATGGACGCTTTTTTAGCCTTTCGCAGTTGGCATCGTTGGCAAGATATTATGCAGTTGGCTCATTTGGTCGTTATGAGTCGACCGGGGTATGCCCCCGATCCACAAGATTGGTATGGTCAGTTATTAGCACAAACCACCTGTGAACTCCGCTCAACAACGGCAGGGCGCGTGACCTTTTTAGCCGTGACGCAATTAGATATTTCAGCAACCGCCATTCGTGAAGCCTGCAAAACTAAAAAAAGTGTACGTTTCTTATTACCGGATGCGGTAAATCAATATATTCAAGCACACAAGCTCTATCATTAGCGCTTTTCAAGTCTTGATTATTGATGACAGCTTGCTTTAATTTTTATTCTTAATGGTTTAATCAAATGAAAAAAATCAAATATTCTTGGTTGGCAGGGGTGACGGTCGCTGGCTGCTTAATGGGTGTTCCGGCGCTGGCTGCGGATCAGGCGATCAGTCCCTTAGCACTCACCGCCACCACAAAGGAGGCTAGCAAACCTTTAGTGGCGGGGCAGATCGTTGTGAGTGCTGCTCATGCGCGTGCCGTTGCGCCGGGGCAGCCCAATAGTGCGGTATTCATGCAATTACAGAATAACGATACGCAAGCCCATGCTCTCATCAGTGCCAGTAGTGATGTTGCAACCGCAGTGGAGCTGCATAATCATGTCAATGAAGGCGGCGTAATGAAAATGCGCCAAGTAGAAAAAATTGATTTGCCCGCCGGTAAAATTGTAGCACTTCAACCGGGTGGCTTGCATATCATGTTGATTGGTTTGAAAAAGCCCTTAAAACTTGGTGAAGTCATCGAGCTAAGCTTGAGCTTTGAAGATAATTCAAGCTTAAAACTATTAGTACCTGTGCAAGCCGTTTCGATGTCGATGCCTTAAACCTATCGCTAACTGGTTACTTGCTGCTTGGCCTAGGCTTGGGTTAGGCTCTAAACCTTTCGGGTCGGTTTAGAGCCTTTTATGAGCAGCATTCTCCTTCAAGACTATAGTGTCCAACTCAATCCACATTATCGCCTAACATCCATTAATTGGCAGATTGACTCCAAGCAGCATTGGGTGATTTTAGGGGGGAATGGTGCGGGTAAATCGGCGTTAGCTGCCATTTTATGCGGTGTCGGCGAGGCTATCAGTGGTTCGATTCAAGGCTTGCCTATAAAGACCGCTTTAGTCTCTTTTGAAGCTCAAGCCCAATTGATTGAGCAAGAGCGTAAGAAAGATGATGCCGATATTTTGGATGTGATTCCAGAAGGTACACCCGTTAAAGAATTGCTCATGCAGCCTGATACCGATACGAGTCGTTTAGCTGAATTGATTGCATTATTTAAATTTCAGCCTTTATTAGAGCGCGGTTTTCGTAAGCTTTCGACGGGCGAGACTCGTAAATTGCTGTTGCTGCGTGCTTTGGCTCGTCGCCCTGAGCTATTAGTCTTAGATGAACCCTTTGAGGGCTTAGATTTTGACTCCACCCAGTTACTTGCCGATTTGCTGAATCAGCTTGCCGAGCAAACTTGCATCATAATGGTTTTGAATCGGGTGGATGAAATCCCTAAGTTTATTACTCATCTGGCCTATATGGAGTATGGGCAACTCCTGCATCAGGTGGCGGTGAATGATCCCATTGCCAGTGCCGATTTGCAGCAGCTATTACATTTAAAAACCACGGACTTAACAATTCCTCAAGCCCCCCGTGAGCATTTGCCACCCAAGCTTGACCCTCACCAGCCTTTAGTCCGCTTACGCAAAGCACGGATTGCTTATGCTGAGAAATTAGTTTTTTCAGATTTGGATTGGACGATTCAAGCTGGTGAGCATTGGCAAGTGACTGGCCCTAATGGCAGTGGCAAAACCTGTTTATTAAACCTCATTACCGGGGATCATCCACAATGCTATACCAATGATATTTTTGTGTTTGGTATGCAACGAGGGACAGGGGAAAGTATTTGGCAGATTAAACAGTATATCGGCTATGTTTCTAGTGGCTTGCAATGGGAGTATCGGGTGAGCATTACGGTGCGTAATGTGATTATTTCGGGCTTTTATGACAGTATCGGTTTGTATCAAAAATACACAGATCGGGAGCGTGCGATTGCGGAAGCATGGTTGGCTTTATTGGGCATGAGTGGGCGTGCCACGGAGTCATTTAGCCAACTTTCTTATGGTGATCAACGCTTAGTATTGATTGCCCGAGCAATGGTGAAACATCCGACTTTATTGATTTTAGATGAACCCTGTTTGGGTTTGGATGATCTCAATCGACAATTAGTCTTGGCTTTGATTGAAAAAATTTGTGCAGGGACTGAAACGACGGTTTTGTATGTGAATCATCGCGCGCAGGACAATATTGCTGGGATTCAGCAGCATTTGGCCTTAGGAAATCATTAAACACGAGGTATTTTATTGCACCGCACAACATCTGAGCGTGGACACCTCGTTCAGCAGCGGGTAATATACGCCCCTACGTGTGCACGGGATGGGTAACCCCCATCCCGTTATTATATGTAGAACTTGGAGGTTCCTTTGAGCAAGCTGGCACTGCTAGTACTGGAAGACGGTAGCGTTTTTCGGGGGCGTTCCATTGGCTGTGATGGTCAAACCGTTGGTGAAGTGGTATTCAATACTGCTCTCACTGGCTATCAAGAAATTTTAACTGACCCGTCTTATGCGCGTCAGATCGTGACTTTAACTTATCCCCACATCGGTAATGTTGGCGTTAATCCTGAGGATTGTGAATCAGATCGGATTCATGCTGCCGGTTTGATTGTGCGTGATCTACCTCGTGTGTATAGCAATTGGCGTGGTGAAGAATCTTTATCTGCGTATTTAGAGCGCAACAAGATTGTTGCCATGGCAGATATTGATACGCGCCGCTTAACGCGGATTTTGCGAGAAAAAGGGGCGCAACGGGGCTGTATGATGGCGGGCGCTCATTTAGATGAAGCCGTAGCACAAGCCGCCGCTTTAAATTTCCCCGGTTTGCAAGGGATGGATTTGGCTAAAGAAGTCAGTAGCCCCACAAGTTACGTGTGGACAGAAGGCTCTTGGCAACTCAATCCTGCTACTCCCCGCGCATCAACCGCAGAGCAAGCTCGTTATCATGTAGTCGCTTATGATTTTGGCATTAAGAAAAACATCTTACGGATGTTAGTGGATCGTGGTTGTAAAGTGACCGTAGTCCCTGCACAAACTTCAGCAGCTCAGGCCTTAGCTTTGCAACCCGATGGGATTTTTCTCTCTAATGGCCCTGGTGATCCCGAGCCTTGTGATTATGCCATCACGGCCATTAGGCAGATTTTGGAGACGAGATTACCGGTCTTTG
>JBJOOT010000046.1:0-21723 GCA_046051185.1 Pseudomonadota bacterium
TTTTTGGCTAATTTGATAGTCATACATCGGATCATAATAATCCGTTAACAAAAACTCGATCCAAGCCTGATGTAATTGCCCTTCGCCTGTTTTAGCTTGCTGTGCGAAGGCAGCTTGCATATAAGCGTATGCTTTGGCATAACGCACGCCACCTAAACGCTTTTGTAATTTAGACAAACTCATCAATAATGATTGTTTGAAAGCTAAAAAAGCCTGTTCAGGCTCAGCGAATTGCTGTTGAAATGCCACTAGAGCATCGAGGATATATTCTTGATAAGTCAAAGCTAAGCGCTCAGCGGGGCTGGTTTCTAGCAATACAATCGGCGCAGCGCGTAAACTAAAAAATAAACTATCCGGCAGATGAATTGAGCCAATACTGCGGCTTTCATCTTCAAAAATGAGCTGTTTATAACCCTTAGCTAGCTGCTGTAAGAGCTTCATACTTAAAGCATTTTCAAAATCAATTTGACTTGGTTGAGGGGTTAGCTGCGCTCCAAAAGCTGAACCACGATGCCGCGCTAAACCTTCTAAATCAATGGCTTGCTGCAAAGTATTTAAAAAGCGAGTTTTCCCACAGCCGGTACGCCCACTCAATACATAGGCCTGATAGCGGGTGGGCAAACTCACTAATTCATCTAATAAATAACGTCGTAAGGCTTTATACCCCCCTGCAAGGCGTGGATAAGCAATCCCTGTTTCTGTATATAACCACTGTTGACTAATCCGTGAGCGCAGCCCCCCTCGAAAACAATACAAAGCACCATCAGGATGAGCTAAGGCAAACTGTTGCCAAGCCTTAATTCGTGTAGCCTTTTGCTCCCCCGTGACTAAGTTCAAACCTAACTGTATCGCCTGATCTTGCCCTGCCTCTTTATAGCGTTTACCAATAGCGGCTCGCTCTGCATCATTCATTAAGGGCAAATTGGTCGTTTGCGGGAAAGCGCCCTCCTGAAATTCAAGCGGCGCACGTACATCCATTAAAGTTCGAGCCGCTAGCACTAAACCCGCTAAATCGTCAATAACTGGTAAATGCTCAGTATCTGGCAATAATTGCTCACGATTCATCCTAGACGACCTTAATCAGTGCTTGCCCTTGCACAGGCGCTCGCAAATAACCGATGGACTCTAAATTAAACCCTGCCTGCTGCGTGATCGCTAAAAACTCTGCTTCTTGTTGGGGATCAAGGGCTATCAGTAAGCCACCACTGGTTTGTGGGTCACAAAGCAATTGCCGCTGCCGCTCACTCAGCTGACCACCGAAGACTTGACCATAACTCTCAAAATTACGCTCGGTTCCTCCTGGGGTACAATTTTGCGCTAAATACTCATCCAAAGCAGGCAATAAAGGAATCCGTTCAAACTCTAAAACCGCTTGCAAGCCACTGCCCTCACAGATTTCACGTAAATGTCCACCCAAACCAAAGCCGGTCACATCTGTCAAAGCATGTACACTCGTCAATTCACCTAAAATAGCCCCCAAATCATTGAGCTTGCACATAGTTGTAATCACTAATTCGCTATGCTCAGGTTTTAAGATTTTACGTTTTTGGGCAGTACTGAGAATACCAATCCCTAAGGGTTTAGTTAGATAGAGTTTATCACCCGCTTGTGCAGTACTGTTTTGCTTGAGATGCTTAACTTGTACAAGACCTGTCACCGCTAGACCAAAAATCGGTTCCGGTGCATCAATACTATGTCCACCCGCTAAAGGGATACCTGCCTCTTGGCAAGCCTTACGCCCGCCTTCGATTACTTGCTGCCCAATAGCTGGGGATAATTTATCCAGCGGCCAACCAAAAATCGCAATGGCCATTAACGGCTTACCGCCCATCGCATAAATATCACTAATCGCATTCGTGGCTGCAATCCGCCCAAAAGTGAACGGATCATCCACTATCGGCATAAAAAAATCGGTGGTACTAATCACCGCCGTGCCATTACCTAAATCATAAACGGCAGCATCATCACGTGAGCTATTACCAACCAATAAAGCCGAATAGACTTCAGGGGCAAGCTTCGTATCTAAAATGACATCAAGCACAGCAGGAGAAATTTTGCAGCCACAACCCGCACCGTGGCTATATTCGGTGAGACGAACAGCGGTCATACCAGCCTCTTAGCTAAATAAAGAGGCTGTATTATCGAAGATAATAAGCCTGAAAGGCTAGACCCCTTCGCCAGTAAGAGCAACTCGTACTGTTTTGAGGAGGATTTTTAAGTCTAAATACCAGCTACGATGCCGAATATAATATAAATCATACCGATGCTTATAACGTGCATCTTCAACTGAAGCCCCGTAGCGATACATCACTTGCGCTAAGCCTGTAATTCCGGGCTTGACTAGATGCCGAAAACGATAAAAAGGTACTGCTTTTTCTAAGTCCTTAATAAATACCTCCCGCTCAGGACGAGGGCCTATTAAGGACATTTCACCTTTAAGCACATTCAATAGCTGTGGCAATTCATCCAACCGAGTTTTACGAATAAACTGCCCTACCCGCGTAACCCGCTTATCATTTTTGCAGGCCCATTGTGCACCATTACTTTCGGCATTCTCATACATTGAACGAAATTTAATAATCTCAAACTCTTGATTATATAAACCTGTTCTCAATTGCCTAAAGAAAATTGGGCCTTTCGATTCTAAGCGAATGGCTAAAGCCACCGGTAAAAACAAAGGCATTAATAATACTAATAACAAGCTACCAATTAATAAATCAAATGCTCGCCGCCAACGATCTGGCCAAACCGTATTCAAATCACTGGCTTGTTCTATTTCAAGTAAATATTCAGCATCTAATAGATTAATCTCTACCCAGTTTAAATGCTTTTCAATAAAATTCTGCAAAGAACAAATCGGTGCTCCTTGCTCTTCCGCTGTTTGCAAGGCTTTCAACTGCTGCGGGCTAAGTGCTTGCTTTTTAAAGAAACAAACATTAACACCCTGCCATTGCTCTATGCTTTCATCATTGAAATAGCACTCAAAACCCAACTTACCTAATACTGTATACAAATAGGGCAATTCAGCGGCAGGTGCATAAATATACAGCGAAGGCAAAGCCGAAGCTTGCGTCGCTGGATTTTTCGCTGGCGAAAACGCTAATAAATTGACATCTCCCACAAAACTTAGCAAAGGGGATAGATGCAACTCGGCATAATGGTTGCTATGGCTCATGATTATTTACTCTTTCAGTAAACAACCGACCCTGTTTTTGTAGTTGGAGGATGCAAGCCCAGCTCTACGGATCGGGATTAGTTTAAATACGAGTAAATAATGGAACAGGGTCTAAGAACTCGCCAGTAGCGAATCTATAACTGTCAGCGATTAGCGGATAAGCTGCGGCCTGTTTAGATTTGACAGCGGCAGCACTAAAATAAGCAGGCTAGGCTACTCAAACCATTATTAAAATTAATAAGGGTTTAACTACATCTGCTAGGTTTATGACTTATTGATAAACTGCGGCATGTTGAGAATGGGCATCATAATAGCCAGAACAATCAGAGTGACCACCCCACCCATGATTAAAATTAATAAGGGTTCTAGCAAACTAACCATTTTAGTCACCCGTGATTGAGTCTCGCGCTCTTGCTGAATGGCAGCACGTTCTAGCATTTGATCCAATTGCCCGCTACCCTCCCCGCTTGCAATCAGATAAATCACCATTGGTGGAAAATAGCCCGATTGCTGCAAGGCCTTATTAATCGCCATCCCCTCACGGACTTTAACCGTAGCCTCTTCAACCGCTGTACGCATAGGGATATTACTAACCACCCCCCCAGCAATTTTGAGTGCATCTAAAATAGGTACACCACTCGAGGCTAAAATGCTTAAAGTACGAGCAAAATGCTCAGTATTAACCCCACGCACTAAGCGCCCGACTAAAGGTAATTTCAACAGTAACCGATGATAACGTGTTTTCCAAGATGGAAACTTGAGGAGGTAACGGATAAACAATACTAGAATCACTAAGCCAATCAGTAGTTTAATCCCATGATTTTCTAGGAAATTACTACTGGCAATTAGCATACGAGTCAAAGTCGGCAGCTGCCCATCAAAAGTATCAAAAACACTAATCACATTGGGCACGACAAATTTCAAGAGCGCAATCACAATCCCTACGGCGACTAAAGACAAAAGTGCTGGATACGCAAACGCTGTCGAGACTTTTTGCTGATTGAGTTGGCGATTTTCAGTGTAATCAGCTAGGCGATCAAGGACTTGAGATAAATGCCCAGATTGCTCACCTGCCCCAATAGTAGCGCGATACAGGGAAGGAAATGCTGAGGGAAATTGCCCTAAGGATGAGGCTAAAGTATGGCCTTCCATCACTCGGGAACGAATCGCCGAGAAAATACGCCGCGAAGAACCCCGTTCAGTTTGGCGAACAATCGTTCCTAAAGCCTCCTCTAAAGGAGAACCCGCTCCTACTAAAGTCGCTAATTGGCGCGTCATTAAAGCAAGATCAGCTGAACTTAAGCTCCCGCCGAATAAACGCGCACCATCTGCCTTCTTTTGCTTTTGGACAACTTCATTGATTTCAAGCGGAGTCAGCGAGCTATTGCGCAATAATTGACGTACTTGGCGGGCGGTATCGGCTTCTAAGATGCCACGCTCTTCTTTCCCCCCCCCGTTGAGCGCCAGATACTCAAAAGCAGGCATTAGCGCTCATCCTCACGGGTGACACGCAAGACTTCATCCAATGAGGTTTTACCCTCAAGGACTAAGCGAATCCCATCATCTCTTAAACTCGGGGTATGACCACGTACATATTTTTCAAGCTCGACTTCACTAGAGCGATCATGAATCATTTGTCGTACATTGCTGTCGATTTCAATGACCTCATAAATACCCGTGCGCCCGACAAAGCCACTATGCCGACAAGCAGGGCAGCCGACAGGATGATAAATAATCGGACGTTGATAGCGTAAATCATAATGAGAGTTAGCTTGAATAAGCTCTGTTTCGCTGGTTGTCGCCTCGGTAGCTTGCTTACACTCATTGCATAATGTACGCACTAAGCGTTGTGATGCCACCCCCAATAAACTAGAGGCGAGTAAATAAGGCTCTACCCCCATATCTTGTAAACGGGGTACTGCGCCCACTGCGGTATTCGTATGCAAAGTTGAAAAGACCAAATGCCCCGTTAAACTCGCTTGTACTGCAATTTCCGCAGTTTCAAGGTCACGAATCTCCCCGACCATGACGACATCAGGGTCTTGACGCAAAATAGCCCGCAAGCCTCGCGCAAAGGTCATTTCGACTTTGGTATTAACTTGGGTTTGCCCGATACCATCAATATAATATTCAATCGGATCTTCTACGGTGAGAATATTACGGCGAGCATCATTTAAGTTGGTGAGTGCTGCATATAAAGTAGTCGTTTTCCCTGAACCGGTTGGCCCCGTCACTAGAATAATGCCATGCGGCTTTTGAATCAGTTTAGCTAAGCGGCTATGTACCTCAGGATCCATCCCCAAATTAGACAGATTCAAACGCCCCGCTTGCTTATCTAATAAACGCAAAACCACGCGCTCACTATGTCCCGAAGGCAAAGTCGAAACCCGCACATCCACCGCCCGTCCGGCTAAACGTAAAGAAATACGTCCATCTTGGGGAACACGCTTTTCAGCAATATCCAAGCGCGCCATGACCTTAATCCGTGAAATAATCAAAGGCGCTAATTTACGCGGTGGCTCAAGGATTTCACGTAGCACGCCATCAATCCGCATACGAACTTGCATGCGCGTTTCAAAAGCCTCGATATGAATATCAGAGGCATTTTCTTTCACGGCTTGTGAGAGTAAAGCATTGATTAGGCGAATAATCGGCGCATCGTCTTCGGCCTCAAGCAAATCCTCAGGTTCAGGCATACTCTCAGCAATATCGTATAAATCGGCCTCATCCCCAAGCTCCTGCATCATCGCCGCACCGGTTTGACTACGGTCATAACAAGCGGCTAATAAGCGCTCAAAGCTCGCAGCATCCACTTGGCGCATCGCCTGTATTCGCGAACAGCTACGCTGTACCTCCATCAACACAGCAGGCTTTAAGCTATCTCGATAAAGTAAAACCGTACCGGTTGCCTCATGCTCCAGCAAAACACCATGCCGCTTAGCAAACGCATAGGGCAACAAAAATACCTCATTTGCTGCACTGTCATCGACCGTTAAAACCTCTGGTTCAGCCATGAAAACTAATGCTCACTTTTCATTGATTTGACAGAAACCGGGTACACAATCATCGTCCGCAGGTCTAGTTTGCTGGACAGGCGCTGGACGTTGCGTAATAGGCTTTTGATTAGGCTTAGCAGGGAAATGTAACGAATCCACACTGCCTTTTTTGCAATCAAAGCATTCAATATCTGGGAAGACTGCTGCAGCCCCTAAGCCGCCCCGTTGCAGTACTTTGCTTTGCTGCTGTTGGCGTTGCAAGGTGTGATACTTGCTTCGACTATAGGCATCTGTAGCCTCACGATCTGGCAAAATCACCGGATGAATAAAGACCATCAGATTTTGCTTTTTACGCTCAGTGCTGTTTTGCTTGAAAGCACCACCTATAATCGGAATGTCAGACAAAACGGGGACTTTATTTTCAGAATCTGTGAAGTTATCTTGAATGAGACCACCTAAGACTAAGATCTGCCCGTCCTCAACCATCACATTCGTATCAATAGAACGCTTATTAGTCACTAAATCGGCTGCTGGCGTTGAAGTTTTACTAACACCCGAAATTTCTTGGGAGATTTTCATTTGAATCGTTTTACCACGGTTAATTTGTGGGGTAACTTTTAAGCTTAAACCGACATCCTTACGTTCAATTGTTTGGAATGGATTCTGAGCAGTTCCACCCGAAGTAGAGCCAGTATAAGAACCCGTCACAAACGGTACATTTTGACCCACTATCATTTTGGCTTCTTCATTATCCATAGTGACGATGGTAGGTGTAGAGAGAATATTGGTAGCGCTATCCCCTTTCAAAGCAT
Organism: Pseudomonadota bacterium; assembly: GCA_046051185.1. GTDB lineage: Bacteria > Pseudomonadota > Gammaproteobacteria > Thiotrichales > Thiotrichaceae > Thiolinea. The sequence goes on from JBJOOT010000046.1 coordinate 6,984, forward strand.
CCATCACTACGCCGAAATTACTATTTGCAATACCCATTAACAAACCACTAGGTAAAGCTGTAATAGTACCTTGACCTAACTGCAGTGCAGTACTGATGCTACCAAAATTACTTGTACCAATCAGCCCCGTTTTACCATTACCCGCATCTAAAGCGGCTACGCCAAAGCCAAGACTATTGGATAGATCATTCGACACCTCAGCAATAATCGCCTCAACCAAAACTTGTGCACGCCGACGATCTAATTGATAAACCACTTTCAGAATATCTTTTTGAATATGCGCAGGACCTGAGAGAATAATCGAATTACTGGTTTTATCCGCTAAAATACTCACCTCAGTCCCCAAACCACCTGCTTTAGCCGCTGCGGCGGGAGCCGTTCCAGCTGCAGCCGCAGTCCCAGCGGTTTGCTCAACAATCCCTTTGGACGCATCATTTAGGACTTTGACCATATCCTCAGCTTTCGCATAACGCAAAGGAATCACGCGAGTCCCCCCCGAACCCGAGCGAGGAATATCTAGTTTGGCAATGGCGGCAACAATCTGTTCACGTTCAGCTTTTTGCCCTGAAATCAGAATACTATTTGTCCGCTCATCGGCGGCCATACGCACTTGCTTAGAAGGGGGTACTGCATTCGCAGCGGTGGCAGGTGCACCTTCAGCCCCGGCCGTCACAATCACGGTTGAGCCGACTTGTAACTCTTTTAGAGTTTGAATTAACTGCGAGGCGACTGCATATTTTAAAGGCACTACTTGGGTTTCACCCGGTTGAGTACGAGGAATATCTAAGCGAGCAATTACACTACGCACCCGCTCACGATCTGATTTATCCCCTGCTACTAAAATACTATTCGTGCGCTCATCCACGGAAATGCGTACTTGTTGTGGTAACTGTACACCTTCAGGGCCTACAGCGGTTGACCCTAATAGATCTCGCAACGTTTGAGCTAATTGACTGGCGACGGAAAACTTTAAACCAATCAATTCAAAATCTTTATTATCCGGTTGGTCAATGCTACGAATCACCTCAGCCAGACGCGATACATTTTGCCCACGACCAGTCACAATCACGGAATTACTGGATTGGTTAAATTGAATCCGTGTTTCACCTTGGCCTGCTAAAGGAGTTAAGGTTTGAACGGCTGTGGCCACCGGAATATATTGGAGCTTAAAAACCTGTGTAATGGTCTCATCCACATCCACTTTAGGCGCTGGCTTGTTTGGGTCTGCCTCATAAATCGGAGCGACTTGCGTGCGGGCTTTGCCCATTGGAACAATCTTAATAATGTTCCCAGCTTCAATCGCTTCATAACCATGCACTTGTAAAATCGAAAGAAACGCTTCGTAAAACTCCTCCTCCGTTAAACCTTTACCGGATACGAAGGTAATTGGGCTTTTACCAACTGCAGGATCAATGACAAAATTCTTTCCTGTTAGGCGCGAAACGACCTCCACTAAGGAACGAACATCAGTATTTTGTAAATTAATGCGTGGTGTTTCAGCCTCTACCACCGAAAAAGTGGTAGCCCCGAATAGGCAAGCGACCGAGAAGAATCCGAGTCTTGCAGCCCGCTTGACCATGTTGTTTTCTATCATTACTTCATAACCTAAAGGAGTCATAACACAATAACAAGCGCAATAAGCCACACTGTATCGTGTCGGTGAATGTAGCTTTTTTCCTACACCAACTCAAATTACAATCCTGTCATGTCCATTACTTAAAATGAGGTTTAATTATTTTAATACAGGATGTAAACGTTGCAGCATTTCTTTAAATACTTTGGGATTCGCGGCTAATAAATCACCATGCACTAAATGATCACTGCCGCCTTGTAAATCACCGATTAAACCACCGGCTTCTTGAATAATCAAAGCACCCGCCGCTAAATCCCATTCTTGCAGGCCAAACTCCCAAAAACCATCATAACGCCCACAAGCAACCCATGCTAAATCCAAAGCCGCCGAACCAAAGCGGCGTACACCTGCGGTGTTTGGGACTAAAACTCGTAAGCTTTCTAAATACAGATCAAGATTTTGATTCGCTCGAAATGGAATACCCGTCGCTAATAATGCATTTTCTAAAGAAGGACGTGCACTCACGCGGATTTTGCGATTATTTAAAGTAGCGCCCTCACCACGTACTGCTGCAAACATTTCATCACGCATCGGGTCATACACCACGCCTAAGAATAAACGCCCTTTTTGCTTCAGACCGATCGACACCGCAAAATGGGGTAAGCCATAGAGAAAATTGGTAGTCCCATCTAAAGGATCAATCACCCATTGATACTCTGCATTTTCATCGCCGTATCTGCCACTTTCTTCACCTAAAATGGCATGATCGGGATAAGCGCGGCGCAAGGCTTGGATAATCTCCCGTTCCGATTGTTTATCGACCTCAGAAACGAAATCATTGGCATCTTTCAGTTGAATGCGTACTTTATCGACCTCGCCCGCATAACGACGAATAAGATCCCCTGCTTGGCGGGCAGTACGAGTGGCAATATTTAACATTGGATGCATGATGTAAGCTCAAATACCGAAGGAAACAATTGGGGCATTAGAATAGCATAAGTTACTGCAGGGCTTAAAAAGAAAAAGGAGCTTAAGCTCCCTTCTCTATATAGAAAATACCGTTTTGCTCAAACTTAAAGCACATGCGGATTCAATTGACCACTCGCATAACGCTTGAACATCTCTTCTAAACTCAGTGGCTGAATTTTTGAAGCCATACCGGCTGCACCAAACGCTTGATAGCGTTGCATACAGATACCTTTCATCGCCTTGACGGTTTCTTTTAGGTATTTGCGAGGGTCAAAGTTTTTGCGATCTTCCGCTAAATAGCGGCGAATCGTACCGGTCGAAGCCATGCGCAAATCGGTATCAATATTGACTTTACGCACCCCATACTTGATACCCTCAACAATTTCCTCAACCGGTACGCCATAGGTTTGCCCCATATCGCCACCATAATTATTGATGATTTCCAGCCAATCTTGGGGCACTGAAGAAGAGCCATGCATGACTAAATGCACATCAGGAATCCGGGCATGGATTTCTTTAATCCGATCAATACGCAGTACTTTACCCGTTGGTTTTTTGGTGAACTTATACGCGCCGTGTGAAGTACCGATGGCAATTGCTAAGGCATCGACACCGGTTTTTTTAACGAAATCAGCCGCCTCTTCTGGATCAGTTAAGAGCATGGAATGATCTAATTCGCCCTCTGCTCCATGACCGTCTTCCTCACCCATCATGCCCGTTTCGAGTGAGCCCAAGCAGCCTAACTCCCCTTCCACCGACACCCCACAAGCGTGGGCTAAATCCACAACTTTACGAGTCACATCCACATTGTATTCATAGCTAGCAGGCGTTTTCCCATCAGCCATCAAGGAGCCATCCATCATCACCGAAGAAAAGCCCGATTGAATCGAACGAAAGCAAATTGCAGGCTCAGCACCATGATCTTGATGCATACAAACTGGAATATGCGGATACATTTCTACCGCAGCTAAAATCAGATGGCGCAAAAACGGCTCACCAGCATAAGACCGCGCCCCCGCAGAACCTTGCAGAATCACCGGAGAATTGGTTTCATCAGCAGCCTGCATAATCGCTTGCACTTGCTCCATATTGTTGACGTTAAATGCTGGCATACCGTAGCCGTGTTCAGCCGCATGATCGAGCAACTGACGCATTGAGATTAAGGCCATGTGTGTCTCCTAAAAATTAACTATCAATTATTCATTCATTATAGAGTGGTGCTTGGTTCAAGCTTGAGCACGCTTTTCTAACATCTCAACCGCAGGCAAAGTTTTACCTTCAAGGTACTCCAAGAAAGCACCTCCGGCTGTGGAGATATACGATACTTGGTCATAAATATCATACTTTTGGATGGCCGCAATGGTGTCACCGCCGCCCGCTAAAGTGAAGGCCTTGGTATTTGCAATCGCCATTGCAATGGTTTTTGTACCTTCACCAAATTGATCAAATTCAAATACACCCACGGGGCCATTCCATACAACCGTCCCCGCTTGCATGATGATGTCGGCTAATTCTTGGGCAGATTTTGGGCCAATATCAAAAATCATTTCATCATCAGCAACAGCATTGGCGGCCTTCAAAACAGCAGGTTCATTCGCATCAAACTGCTTGCCTACGACTACATCGGTCGCTATAGGAATACTCGCGCCGCGAGCCGACATTTTTTCCATTAAAGCTTGTGCAGTAGGAACTAAATCGGCTTCACATAAGGATTTGCCTACATTATTCCCGACCGCCTTTAAGAAAGTATTCGCAATCCCGCCACCGACCACCAGCTGATCAACTTTTTCAGATAAAGCTTCAAGTACAGTAAGCTTAGTAGACACTTTTGAGCCACCCACAATTGCCACCATGGGACGAGCAGGATTCGCTAAAGCTTTAGAAAGTGCATCGAGTTCTTCTGTCATTAAAATGCCCGCAGCAGCGACGGGCGCATACATCCCCACACCATAAGTAGAGGCTTCAGCACGGTGCGCTGTACCAAAGGCATCCATCACAAACACATCGCAAAGTGCTGCATATTGCTTAGCCGTTGCTTCATTATTTTTCTTTTCGCCTTTATTGATCCGGCAATTTTCTAACATCACTAATTCGCCATCAGCGACTTCAAAACCACCTTGCACCCAATCTTTAATCAGGCGCACAGGTTTACCTAAACGAGCAGCGATATTCTCAGCGATGGGCTTTAAGGAAACCTCTTCCGACCATTCACCTTCAGTCGGGCGGCCTAAATGTGAAGTAACCATCACTTTAGCGCCTGCATTTAAAGCATATTCAATCGTAGCCATTGATGCCGTAATCCGCGCATCAGAAGTGACTTTGCCCTCTTTTACGGGAACATTCAGATCAGAACGGATCAAGACACGTTTACCCTTCAGATCCAAATCGGTCATTTTAATAAAAGCCATGCACGCGCTCCTTCAGCAATTAAATCAGTTAGCTCAATAATTTAAGGGGAATTGATTGAGCTAACTCATCTAAAAACTGAGGGGCATTTAGCCCCTCAATTTAAACATGATTAGTTTTTCGCAACATGCTCAACAAAGCGCAACATATTGCAGGTATAACCGTATTCATTGTCATACCAAGACACAACTTTTACGAAAGTTTTGTCTAAAGCAATCCCTGCTTCTGCATCAAATGTAGAGGGTGCAGAATTACCCACGAAGTCTGTTGAAACAACTTTTTCATCGGTATAGCCTAAGACCCCCTTCAAAGCGCCTTCAGAAGCAGCCTTCATCGCCTTACAAATATCTTCATAAGCAGCTTCTTTATTCAGCTCGACGGTTAAATCCACCACAGAAACATCAGAGGTAGGCACACGGAAAGCCATTCCGGTTAATTTACCTTTGAGATCCGGCATGACCACACCGACCGCTTTAGCCGCACCGGTGGACGATGGAATGATATTTTCGAGGATACCACGCCCACCCCGCCAATCTTTCATCGAAGGGCCATCAACCGTTTTTTGAGTTGCTGTCGCCGCATGCACAGTAGTCATCAAACCCCGTTTGATACCCCAGTTGTCATGCAGAACTTTAGCCACGGGTGCTAAGCAGTTAGTGGTGCAAGAGGCGGCAGAAACAATTGCTTGGCCTTGGTAACTTTCATGGTTAACGCCATACACGAACATCGGTGTGCTGTCCTTAGAGGGTGCAGACATCACCACTTTCTTAGCTCCAGCTTGGATATGCTTTTGGCAGCCAGCTTCATCTAAGAAAAACCCTGTGCATTCTAAAACCACATCCACGCCTACATCCGACCATTTCAGATTGGCTGGCTCTTTTTCAGCCGTTAAGCGAATGGTTTTGCCATTAACGATCAGATTATTACCTTCGGTAGCAATATCGCCATTAAAACGGCCATGAACAGAATCGTATTTGAGCATATAAGCTAAATAATCCGGTGCTAACAGATCATTGATTGCGACCACTTCTAAATGAGGAAAATCTTTAGCAATCGCACGAAATACCATGCGTCCAATCCGTCCAAAGCCATTAATACCGACTTTAATTGTCATCAGTGTACTCCTAAAAATTGATTAAACCTTAAAAAGTATAAAGCAAGCTGCTTGAAAACTTACCACCCCACTCACTTTATAGGAGGCTTTCTACCACTGCTTTAAGATTTTCGACGCTAAAGCCAAAATGCTTAAACAAAACAGGGGCAGGAGCCGATTCACCAAAGGTATCTAAGCCCAGCACTTTGCCTTGCAAACCTACAAACTGATACCAACCTGCACTTACACCCGCCTCAACAGCCACTCTTGCTGTAACCGCCGTTGGCAAGACTGATTCACGATAAGCGGCATCTTGTGCTAAGAATACATCAACACAGGGCATTGAAACGACCCGAATTTTCTTACCCGAAAGCTGTTCGGCAGCCCCCATGGCCAGCGCAACCTCTGAACCGGTAGCTATAATAATTGCATCGGGAGTCCCTTCACAGTCTTTTAGCACATAGCCCCCCTTAGCGATGGTAGCTACTTGCTCAGTAGAACGAGTTTGGAAGGGTAAATTTTGCCGAGTTAAGATTAGACTCGTCGGCCCCTCTGTCTTTTCAATCGCAGCTTTCCAAGCCAGTGCTGTTTCTACCCCATCACAAGGCCGCCACACCGACATACGCGGAATCATGCGTAAAGTCGCGGTTTGCTCGACCCCTTGGTGGGTTGGGCCATCCTCGCCTAAGCCAATCGAATCATGAGTATAGACAAAAATAGAGCGAATTTTCATCAGTGCTGCCATGCGCAAAGCATTACGGGCATACTCAGAAAACATCAAGAAGGTAGCACCATAAGGAATAAAGCCGCCATGCAAGGCAATCCCACTCATGATCGCGCTCATGCCAAACTCACGCACCCCATAAGACAGATAATTACCACTGAAGTCTTGGCTAGGGCCATGATTTGAATTGATGTATTTGCTGCTTTTATTAAAGGTATTGTTGGATGGAGTTAAATCGGCTGATCCTCCTAAAAACTCTGGTAACAGCGGGGCAAAGGCATCTAAGGTATTTTTAGAGGCGACCCGTGTAGCGGGTGATTCGGCTTTCGCAATAATCGCCTCAATTGCTTTTTGTGCATTTTCTTGCCAATTAGCAGGTAAAGCCCCTTGCATTCGGCGCTCAAATTCAGCCGCCTCTTGTGGATAAGCCCGCTGATAGGCTGCAAATTTGTCTGCCCATGTTTGCTCGGCCGCAGCGCCTTTTTCCTTGGCATCCCAAGCGGCATAGATTTCCGCCGGAATCACAAAAGGTTCAGATTTCCAGCCCATCGCTACCCGCGCCGCTGCAACTTCATCTTTACCTAAAGGAGCACCATGCACATCATGTCCCCCTTGCTTATTCGGAGCGCCTTTACCAATAATCGTTTTGCAACAAATCAAGGTTGGCTGATCGCGCTCCATACGAGCATCGGCAATCGCAACCCGCAATGAATCAGCATCATGCCCATCAATATCCCGAATCACATGCCAGCCATAGGCGTCAAAACGCTTCGGAGTATCATCCGCAAACCAACCCACCACATCGCCATCAATCGAGATGCCATTATCATCATAGAAACAGATCAATTTGCCTAATTTCAAAGTACCCGCTAAGGAGCAAACCTCGTGCGAAATCCCCTCCATTAAGCAGCCATCACCCAAAAATACATAAGTGTAATGATCGACAATGGTGTGACCATCTTTATTGAATTGGGCAGCTAAGACTTTTTCGGCTAAAGCCATCCCAACAGCATTACTTACCCCTTGACCTAAAGGCCCCGTGGTGGTTTCAATCCCTGGGGTATAACCATATTCTGGATGACCGGGGGTTTTAGAATGTAGTTGACGGAAATTTTTCAGTTCTTCAATCGGTAAATCATAGCCTGTTAAATGCAGTACGGCATAAGGCAGCATCGAGCCATGTCCATTGGACATGACAAAACGGTCACGATTCACCCACTGTGGATTTTGTGGGTTATGAGACATAAAATCATTGAAGAGAACTTCTGCAATATCTGCCATGCCCATCGGGGCGCCGGGGTGGCCTGAATTGGCTTGTTGCACAGCATCCATCGCAAGAACACGAATGGCATTGGCTAAATCTTGACGAGTCGTCATGGCAGGGCTCCTGAAACTTAAAACGGATCGGCCTTACTGCAAACACAGCAAGGCATGGCAAATGAAAAATACCGATACCCCCTGTGGTGCAAGTCGGCATGGGAATAATTCATTCTAAATAAGCCTAAATAAGCAGGTCACTTTTTAAGTAAGCCGAAAATCGGCAAGATCATTCTGATGAATTTCGTTAGTAGCAACAACGCTCCCATCCTAGATAGGCTAATACCTTCGAATAGACTTATTGAGATAGACTTGATCTTAGACATGCTTACAGTAAATACTGGGAGCGCAATAATAACCTGATAGCCAGATGATGAAAACTCTCTTATATAGCCCGTATTGGTTTTTCCAGCTATTCACAACGGCCAAATCCTTCAAAGGCAACCCGCTGATCGGTAGCCCCACCCTAAATAAACTGGGTTTACACACCAGTCGCGTGGTGCTCGCCCATGCCAGTATGCGCTTTAGAATGTGGCTGCTGAGCGTTGGCGTTGACCCCGAAGATCAAGCAAGCTATCAGCACAATGGTTTTATTGCCAAAGAAAACTTTGTACCCACTGCACTATTTGAGCAGATTGAAACCGAAATTCGTCATTTCCAAGGTGAGGTACGTGAATGCCAACAAGGCGATACACAAAATCACCGGATATTATTAGATCCCGACACTTTAGCGAAGCTGCCTTATACTCAACAATTATTCAATGATCCAGCCTTCAAACGCCTATTGCATTATACTGCGGGGCATCGGCGAATGCCCTTTTTGCATATTGAACAAGTTCGTAATGGCGTGGCTAAGGCGGGGAGTGACCCACAAAAATCCCTACATGCGGATACTTTCCATCCTACGATGAAATTTTGGCTATTTCTGGATGATGTGGATGAGCACAATGGCCCGTTTACCTATATTCCAAGCTCCAATCAGCTCTCACGCCAACGTTTAAACTGGGAATACCAAACCAGTCAAATCGCTTATCGCCACCCTGACTCCTATTCTGCCCGTGGTTCTTTTCGTTTCAGCCCTGCTGATCGCGCCGCTTTAGGCTTGCCCGAACCGAAAGCCTTTAAGGTAAAAAAGAATACTTTAGTGATTGGTAATACCTTTGGTATTCACGGACGGGGGCAGGCCGAGGCAGGCAGTACGCGCTTAGCGATTTGGGGGATGAGTCGCACCAATCCTTTTTTGCCCTTTCCGGGTTTGGGTTTAGCGGTATTTGATCGTTGGCAATACAGTATTTTAAATACTGTTCGGACTTGGCAAGACCGCCAAGCCGCTAAGCAGGGCAAACAAGCGGCTTGGCATCGTCTTGACTAGCTTGTAAAATCCTGAGCCGATTGCAGCAACCGATGCCCCCTCATAACAAACCGAATACCGCACCACCTATCGATTCAGCTTAATTAACGAATCCTAACTAAGGAGTGACCCATGTCTCAAACCCGCTATCAAGATTTAGGTGATGGTATTTATTGCATTGACACAGCCTTATGCCGTGATGATTTTGCTGCTTGTTATTTAATAGTCGAAGGGGATGCCGCCGCCTTTGTTGATAGCGGCACTTATCACAGTGTCCCTTTGATTATGCAAGCTTTGGCTGATTTGGGTTTGAGTGCAGATCAAGTCAATTATGTGATTCCAACGCATGTACATCTTGATCATGCAGGGGGGGCGGGTGAACTAATGCGCTTATGCCCTAAGGCTCGCATGATCGTTCACCCAAAAGGTGCGCCACATATGATTGATCCGACAAAATTACTGGCAGGAGCAACCGCTGTGTATGGTGCAGAGGTATTTGCCCGCGATTATGGAACACTCACTCCAGTCCCTAAAGAACGTGTCATTGTCGCGCCTGATGCTTATGCATTTGAACTGAATGGGCGCCAATTAAGCTTCCATGATACCCCCGGCCATGCTAATCATCATGGCAGTATTTTTGATGAACGCACTCGCTCTTGGTTCACTGGTGATACTTTTGGTATTTCCTACCGTGATTTTGATACTGAACGAGGGGCTTGGCTATTTGCTACCACCACGCCAGTTGCCTTAGATCCTGAAGCTTGGCAACAGACGCTGGTCAAATATGCCAGCAAAAAACCACAAGCCATGCTTCTCACCCATTACAGCCGTGTCACGGAATTAGATCGTCTCTTCCCATTGTTACAGCATAGCTTGCAAGCGATGGTGGAGATTGCCTTAAGTGAAGCAGCAACCCCCGAAGGACGTTTGCCACGCATTCAAGAAAAAGTCGCACAAAATCTTGTCCAAAGTGCACAAGAACATGGGGTTAGTTTCAGTGCTGATCGAATCCGCGAATTATTAGCTTTGGATATTGCCTTAAACGGACAAGGCTTAGAAATCTGGCTGCAACGACGCGCTAAAGCCGCTTAAATGGATTGGACACTAGAAGCTTGGCTCTTAACCTTGATGGCAGTCACTATTGTTGGTATTTCCAAAGGTGGCTTTGGTGGGGGCTTTGGTATGTTGGCTGTGCCGATCATGGCACTTGCGATGCCACCCATGCTAGCGGCAGCGATTTTACTACCCGTCTTGTGTGCAATGGATCTAATGGCCCTGCGAGCCTATTGGGGGCGTTGGTCGCTCGAGCATATCAAAATTACCTTACCAGCCGCCTTGATCGGTACGATGGTAGGGGCTTTCACCTTTCAATACCTCAATGCTGACCATATTCGCTTTGTGATTGGCCTGATTTCAACGGGATTTGCGCTAAACAACTGGTTCAAACCAGCACAAGGTTGGATTAAAAATAAACCCGGTGCCAATGTAGGGCGTTTTTGGGGATTTACGTCAGGTCTGACGAGCTTTGTGTCCCATACGGGTGGGCCACCTTTAAGTGTTTATTTGCTGCCGCAACAGCTGGATAAAACCACCTTACAAGCCACCACCGTCTTATTTTTCACGGCGGTAAATTATTTTAAGTTGCTGCCTTATACGCTACTGGGGCAATTGAATTTCGCTAATATCAAAATCTCACTATTATTATTGCCGATGGCAGCCCTAGCGATTGGAATTGGCGTGTATTTACATAAGCGTGTTTCAGATAAACTGTTTTATCAGATCACCTATATTGTGCTGTTTGTAACGGGTTTAAAATTAATGTTTGATGGGCTTAAAGGCTTCTAGGAGGGGGTATGCGCTTAGGGACTTGTCGTTATCAACACCAAAACTATGTGTTTATCGAGCAAGCGGATCACTTGATTTTACCCGCACTCGAACCCTCTTTTGCACAAGCGGGTTGGTATGATTTGCAGACTTTACTCGATCAAGCAACCGATTTTCAGGCCATCTTGAGCCAAATCAGCCCAACGATGCAAGTGCCAGCCCATGCTGTTGAATGGCTCGCCCCATTGCCACGACCTCGTAAAAACGTCATGTGTATGGGCTTGAATTATTTTGAGCATATTGAAGAGGCCTTAAACTTAACCGGAAAAACGGCCAAAAAACCCAGCTATCCCATGGTGTTCACTAAATCTGTGACGAGCATTATTGGTCATGAAGCCGCTGTGCCTTATGATCCTGATACTTGCTCACAACTGGATTGGGAATGTGAACTGGGAGTCGTTATTGGCAAAGCGGGGCGTAAAATCAAACCTGAAGAAGCAGAGCAGCATATTTTTGGCTATACCGTGATTAATGATCTTAGCGCCCGCGATCTGCAACTGAATCATAAGCAGTATTTCCTCGGTAAAAGTATTGACGGTGGCTGCCCGATTGGCCCTGTCATTGTGACCAAAGATGAAATTGCTGACCCACAAAACTTAAATCTTGCCTGCCGTGTCAATGGCATTACTAAGCAGGATTCTAATACACGCTATATGCTCTTTCATATTGCTGAAATTATTGCCTGCTTATCACGAGCGATGCCACTCGAACCGGGGGATCTTATTGCTACCGGTACGCCAAGTGGAGTGGGTTTTGCACGCAAGCCACCCGAATATTTGCATCCGGGCGATGTAGTGGAGTGTGAAGTAGAAAAAATCGGTATTTTACGTAATCGGATTAGTGCCTAACCAACCTCCTCGGTTAAACCATCCTTCCATTTAGCCGAGGCATGTGAACCATCACAGAAGGGTTTATTCGATGAATAACCGCAACGGCATAAGGTCATGCGCTCACGAACCTCATACGCTTGACCTTGAGCGGAGCTAACCTCCACACCACCGCGCGCCCAAATCGAAGCACTACAATTTGTTTGCGGGTCTTCGATTAAGGCTAGTTCTTGGGTATTTGGCTCAGCATTCAATTGATTGTGTAGATGCAAATCCCACACTTGTAGGCGTCCAGACGGACACAGGCTGGCTTCACGCTCTGCCATTTTCACATCTTCAGGTGAGCCACTGACTGCCAAATTCCAAATTTGCCCACGCGCATCACAAAAACGCCCATAAGCACACAAATTCTCTTGATCCGTCAGCGTCGCTAAGCGCCCTCTTTGTTTATCAGCGGCCTGCATATAAGGCACATGGCTTGCTGTTTCATGACCATTAAAATGTACTTTAGCATGTGTACCATCACAAAATGGCTTATTCGCCGAATGCCCACAACGACATAAATAACTGGCTTGCGGATTTAAGGGAAAACTCTTGCCATCCGTATAAGTCCACGACTCCCCCTCCTCATTGGCGGTAATGGTTTTAATCGTGATTGAATCAGCACCTTTAACTTCATAAGGGCCATGATCTGTAACCTTAATCGTGATTTTATCAGCCATATACTTGCTCCTTTTTAAGGGTTAGATGAAACAAGGGGAGAAATAAGGGGTAGAACTAAAAATATCCTGATACAAAAGCTATGTATAACTATAGCAGTCTATAGCCCATTCGATAGTAAACGGGTAAGTTTTTTATGCAGAGCGTTGCACATGAGAGAGCTAGTGATCTACCTAGCTCCCTGATGTTTGAATTTAAAGTATCGCTGCTAAGCGATCTAAGGCTCGATAGGATAAAGCCTCTGATAAATGCTTAGTTTGAATCATTTCGCAGTCTGCTAGATCTGCAATCGTGCGTGCCACTTTCAAAATCCGATGATAAGCCCGTGCAGACAGTTTAAATTGTTCCATTGCATGACTAAGCAGCTGTTGATCTTTTTTGTTTAAGCAACAGTGTTGATCAATTTCGAGGCCTGTGAGCTGATTATTAATTTTCTGTTGGCGCTGTTGTTGGCGTTCACGCGCATTTTCAACTCGTGCACGAACCACAGCACTCTCTTCCCCCACCACTAAAGACTGTAAATCTTCTTGCCGTACACGAGGCACATCTACTTGCAAATCTATACGATCTAAAAAAGGAGCAGAAACTCGCGCTCGATGGCGTTTTTGCTGCTCGGGTGTGCATTCACAATTGGCTTGAAAATCACAGGCACGCCCTTGTGGACACGGATTCATAGCCGCTACTAATTGAAATTGCGCCGGATAAGTTGCTTGACGAGCCGCTCGCGATAAGGTGATTTTGCCGGTTTCTAAGGGTTCGCGCAGCGTATCTAAAGCTTTACGATCAAACTCAGTCAGCTCATCTAAAAATAAAACTCCATGATGGGCTAAAGAAATCTCTCCTGGTAATACTTGCGAACCACCCCCAACTAAGGCTACTCCCGAAGAGGTATGATGTGGTTCACGCAAAGGGCGCTGTCCCCATTGAGCTAGATCAAAACCTTGATGGCTAACCGAGGCTATGGTGGCTGACTCTAAGGCTTCTTGCTCACTAAGATCTGGTAGAATAGTCACCAAGCGACTGGCTAACATGGTTTTACCTGTTCCCGGCGGCCCTACCATTAACAAATTATGCCCGCCTGCTGCGGCAATTTCTAAAGCCCGCCGAGCGCTAAACTGGCCTTTCACATCACGCAAATCAAACGGATAAGTTCGAGCCGCCGCTTTAAACTCCTGCTCCCAACGCGGTAAGGCTTGCTCACCCTGTAAATGCCTGACCACTTCTTGTAAATTACGGGCAGGATAGACTTTTAAGCCCTTAATTAAGCAAGCTTCATCCGCATTATCTAAAGCTAGAATCAATTTACGGCGCATACTGTAGGCATTCACCGCCGTTGGCAACACGCCACGCACACCGCGTAATTGCCCACCTAACGACAATTCACCCAAAAACTCATATCCTGTTAATTGCTCTTGTGGGATTTGCTCACTCGCCGCCAAAATCCCCAAAGCAATCGGCAGATCAAAACGCCCTCCATCTTTAGGAATATCAGCCGGTGCTAAATTCACAGTAATACGCTTAACTGGAAAATTTAATCCTGAATTAATAATCGCCGCCCGTACTCGATCACGGCTTTCTTTAACAGCGGTTTCAGGTAGACCTACAATAGAAAATCCGGGCAAGCCATTGGCTAAATGGACTTCTACACTGACTAAAGGTGAATCAAGACCCGCATTAGTGCGGCTATAGACGATTGCAAGACTCATGGGGTTATTTTTATTCTTATTATTAGAGTTATTTAAAGCATGAAAAATTCTGCGCGGACTCCCAGTAAAACTCAAACGGCTGCGATAAAAGGCTAAATTTCGACAAATGCCTGCCCTACAAGCATTTGTCAGGATTATTAGTTTTTGAGTCTACTCGCTAAGTTATTTGA